>CALXVK010000045.1 GCA_944391975.1 uncultured Clostridia bacterium | reverse complement strand
TCAATTTCCGATTTTATAGATGCATTCTGAATATTTTTTGATTATGTTTCTTCTTTTTTTATTTTTGAAGATTTATCATCTTTTTTAGAAGTTTCATCTCCAGATTCAATTGGGATTTCTACTCCTTTTCCTTTCCGAGCTCCTGCTCCTAATAAACCAGTATTAAATATATTCATGACTTTTCTCCTCTCAATCAAGAAGGAGGTCGCAGTGCGGCCTCCTTCTGAATCAAAGTTAATAGTTACAGGTTTTGCTTATACGTCAAAGAAGCCCGTATCTCCACCGCCAAGACCTGCGCTTGCTCTCTTGGATTCAGAGATCGCACTCTTTGAAACCATGTTCAGAGCCTCCCTGAGGCCATGATCATCTTTGGAGTAGTCCTTAACATTTTCAGTTCTTACTCCAAGGTTCTGTGCAATACCTTTGGCATCATCACCAAAAGCAATGAAAGCTACTGCAACTTCGTGTTTACGCAGATCTTCTACTGCTCTTCTCGCATCAGCGTCATAAGCTTTGGAATTGTTATTCCATCCATCAGACAGAATAACGAGACAGCCACGCGGTGTTCCGCCATTGTCACGGATCTGATCCATGTAATCAACAATCAATTTCCGGCCGGCAACAATAGCATCATTAAGAGCGGTCATTCCAGATGTCGTGTAGCTGCAGTCAAAATCTTCAGGTTTCACAAACCCGCCGATATCGACATTGCTTCCGAATGTAATCTTCGCAGTAAGCATCTCGTCTGCCTGCTTAGAATTCAAAATTGCCTCCTTGAAATTTTTAAGACAATCACTCATAACGCCATTATACTCATAGTCCTCCATAGAACTACTTTTGTCAATGGCTACAACACACAAATACGGTGTTGCCGTTTCCAGTTCATCCACATCAACGTTCTGATTCAGAGCATCCTCATAGCCGTCGATTTCAATTGTATCAAGGTTGTTATATTCATCTCTCATAGTCATTTTCTCCTTTTAAAACTGAATCTCTGTTGACTTTGCAAACTTAATACCATAGATACGTTTAAAATCATCAAACGCATCTTTTGTAAGCTGCTCACATCCTGTAATCGGAGATGTGCAATCTTCCAAAATCGTAATCTTGGAAGTAATCTCCGGTCGAGTTGCATACTCTTCTGCAATCTGTTTCACAGATTCCATTAAGCAGTGACTGGCCGCTTCGCCGACGACGTAGATCTCATCGTACTGCTGAAATGCATTCAAAACACGCGTATTCTTAAGATTTCTCTCAGAATACTCAGGTTTGATGATACCATACATCTCGGAATAGAAGTCTGTTCCTTTGTGTATGATCCTCGGGATGGTTTTCCTTGCTGCTGCATGGAAGTATACCATCTTCGCGAATTCATTTTCCAGGTCAAACCCTTCTGTTCCGTGGATGCAGTGATATGTCCAGATGCAAAGTTTTTTCTTTGCTAATGACTCAAGTTTCTGGAGATACGTTAAGGATTTTACAGGATCACCATATACCGGTCTCCAGATACCACTGCTTACGTCATCGTATGTGATCTCTGTATACGGTGCCGGATTCTCACCATCTGCATTTTCCCACCATGACGGGAAAAAAATGTGGAACGGATAGTGTGTGTCCATCGAGCACATGATATCCGTAATCCCTTCCATGTTGTTATAGATGAACTTAGTCATCCTCTCAACATCTCCAAGAGATCCTGGAACGCCGAGTGTTCCTCCTTCCATGAAATCCTTCTGCACATCAATGCAAAGAAGGAGACGTCTTCTGGCATCTCTACCGTTCGGAGTCAGCTTTTCCTGAAGTGCAAGATCCATGAGTCCATGCTGACCGTTAAAATCAACCTTTCCATGCTCTCCTATTCTTGTAACGTCCACAATCTGGTCATAGCTCGTCTTTAAGCTCATATTAAACCCCACTTTCTTATTAACTTTTAAATGTACTAGTTACTCTTGTCAATTGACATAAATATTTTCTCATTTCTCATAAAGCCCTCCTTAAAATGCTATGAGTATAATATTTTGAGTAATATTTAAAGATTGACATGTATAATATTTTAACACAGCATTTCCAATTTGTAAATACTTTATGTAAATTATTTGCAATAAAATTTATAAAAACTTGTATTAAAAATAAAAATGAGTACAGAGTTTTAGCAAACCCTATACCCATTTTCTACAAAACTATATATTTTTTTACAAATCAGTTACTTAAATTAGCCTTTATATATCTTATCCAGCTGACTGTATACATACATCTTAAATGCTTCTTTCCACGCGCGATATCCTTCCGGCTCTTTTGGATATTCGCCACCGATGTTAACATTTAATGCTTCATAAAATTTCTTTACTTTTTCAATCATTTCTCTGTCAAACACCTTTTCTTTTAATTCTTCTTCCGAGGAATCAACTTTCCAATAGAATCCATCAGGTGCATAGACATCAACATCATACATCAGTGCCGGCTGACCATCTTTACCAAAAAATTTATCACTGTATCCAAGGCACTTTGCCTGATACTTGTTCCCAGTAAGAAGCAAAACTTCTTTTTCTTCAGGCTTTAAATAGTCTTTGCCAAAACGAACCATATCAAGAACAACTGCACCTTCATGGAAATGGAACTTACAGATTGCAAGTTTATTTTTGTTTCCATATCCAAGAGCCACAATCTCTTCTACTGTAGCCTTTGTTGAACTCTGAAGAGCATCAATAAAATCATACTGTTCTTCCGGAGTTTCTGAGATTTCTGTCTGCCTACATGCCCTTACAGTATCATACTTAATCTCTTCGCCATCATTTGCAAAAACAAATAATAAAACTAACATATCAGTAATTCTCTGAAGACCTATCTCTGATATCAATCCCGGAGTCTGTTTTTTACCTTCGCTGAATCTCATAAATTCAGCATTGTCATTTCCCATCAAAGTATTAATTGTTTCATATGCTTTTCCGGCTTTTACCGTTTCTTCATCAAAATCTTTTGCTGTAATGAATTTTCCATCCGGATTTCCGACATAATACTTTTGAGCAGATATAATGTCACTTGATACTTTTCTTGCAAAAGACGCAATATTTGCTCTGCTTATAGTTTCCCGCACCGCTTCTTTGCCTGCATTAGTGTGTAAAAGATCAATAAGTACTTCTTTGTTAATTTTGCTCATACAAAACCTCCTAAAATAAATATAGTTTACGTGTTACTTTGCTCGTCAATTGACTTTAAATATTTACCTCAATTCTCATATGGTCCTCCTTTATTGCCATGAGATAATATTTTGCTTGCAAACATTTATAATGCCAAATAACGTTAACATTATATCATCTTTTACTTGTTTGTCAATCAAATAAATCTTATAAAATTGATACATATTACACTTGTTAACATAATTTCGTTGACTGGTTTACATTTTTATGGTAAAATTAAAATGTTTCTATGCTCCCGCAAGAGCAAGTTTTAACATTTTTATTATTCAAAAAGGAGGTCATAATTATGACAACTAACAAAGCAAACAAAGCAAACTGGGAAATTCCTGCAAAACCGTTCGAGCCTGATTACAATTACAGGAACAACGCTTTAAACATGGATTTCTACGAACTGAGAATGGCCGAAGGCTACTTCAAGCTTGGACTCCAGGATGTAAAAGGTATTTTCGATATCTTTTTCAGAAAGAATCCGGCACCTAAAGGCAAAGTATCTGGATACACAATTGCCTGCGGACAGGAACAGCTGGCAAAGTTTCTTCAGGACTACCACTTTGATGACCATGCTCTGAATTACCTTTACTATAAAGGTTTCGATGTTGAGTTCATCAAATACCTTTCCACATACAAGTGGAATGGAACAATGCTGGCAGTGCCTGAGGGAACTATCTGCTATCCGAATGAACCTGTAATACGTATTGAGTGCGATGTTGTAGGTGCATTTCTTATTGAGACATATGCACTCCAGACTTTTAACCTTAACTCTCTTATTGCCACAAAGGCTACTCATATCGTTCGTGCGGCTGACGGCAGAGATGTTATGGAATTTGGAGGACGCAGAGCTCAGGGAGAAGCAGCAAGCCTGTTCGGTGCAAGAGCAGCCATTATTGGAGGTTGTTCTGCTACTGCAAACTGTCTTGCTGAAGCTGTTTTTGGTCCTGATGTTCCTGCAGTTGGAACAATGAGCCATGCATGGGTTGAAAGCTATCCCACAGAGTTAGAAGCTTTTAGAGCATGGGCAAAAGTAAACCCAACTGGAGTATCACTCCTTGTTGATACTTACAATGCTCTCAAAAGCGGTGTTCCAAACGTTATTGCTCTTGATAATGAACTTCAGGGATTATTTCCTGATAAGCCCGAATTCTGGGTTAAGAGTATCCGTTTGGATAGTGGTGACCTTGCTTATCAAGCTAAAAAAGCTAGACGTATGATGGATAATGCAGGAAAACAGCATATCAAGATCATTGCTTCTAACAGCCTTGATGAAGATTCTATCAGAAGCTTGATTTATGAGCAGAAAGCACCCATCGACTCTTTCGGTGTTGGTGAGAAGCTCATCACGTCTGCTGACTGTCCGGTTCTTGGAGGAGTTTACAAACTTACTTCTTTAAACCGTTCTAACATCTGGGAAGCTTCTATGGATGATGAATGGACACCTCGCATGAAGTGTTCTGATTCACTCGAAAAAGCAATCATCCCTGGAAAAAAGATGGTTTACAGAATGTACGATGAAGAAGGAAAAGCTAGCACTGATATCATCGCGATGGATGATGAAGTGATTGAGCCTGGCAGAAAAATTAAGGTCTATACAACAGATCTTACTGATGCCACTAAGGAGTATGAAATCACTCCTGAAAACTTTAAGCCTTTACTTGTTCCATTCATTATGGATGGTGAAGTCGTACGCGAATTTCCGACAGTCAAAGAAATCCGTGCATATGTGCAAGAACAGTTTAGCACAGCTTGGGAATCTGAGCTTCGTTCTTCCAATCCGCATATTCATTATGTTGATATGACGGAAAAAGTGGCAAAAACTCGTCAGGAGCTTTATCACAAGCTTCATGAACTGGTGTAACTTGTAGTAAAGTAGTAGAAGCTGGGTTAGCTTAACAACCTAACCCAGCTCCCTAAAAAGGAGGATTCTCATGGACAATTATGGTTTTATTAAATCTGCAATTGCCACTTTAAATGAAGGCAAACTTGCAGACCCTGACATTAATGAAAAACAGATGGAAAGGCTTATTAATAAAGCTGAAATTGCTGGAGCTAAAATTATTGTCTTTCCTGAATTATCCATAACAGGTTACACATGTCAAGATCTGTTCGGATTTCAAAAATTATTGCATGACAGCAATGAAGCTGTAAAGAAGCTCCTAACATTTTCCAAAAAATCAGATCTTTTGATTCTGATTGGAGCTCCTGTAACTGTAAACGATGCACTTTACAATTGTGCAATCGCTATTCAAAATGGTAACGTTTTGGGAATTATTCCAAAACAATACTTACCAAATTACGGTGAGTTTTATGAGAAAAGATGGTTTAAACCATACACAGATTTTTCTAAAACAACCATTCCTTTTTTTGGAGAGGAAGTTCCTTTTGGAAACTTAATTTTCACTTCAAGTTTAGGATATAAGCTAGGAGTAGAAATCTGCGAGGACCTTTGGGCTGTTATTCCGCCAAGTTCATATTTGAGTTTAGCTGGAGCAAATATCATTGCTAACCTTTCCTCAAGTAACGAACTTGTCGGAAAAAATGAGTATCGTAAAGAGCTTATAAGTAATCAGAGCTCTAGAACAATTGCTGGGTACTTGTATGTTTCAACCGGATTTGCTGAATCAACAAGTGATGTTGTTTTTGGTGGAAGCGGATATATCTTTGAAAATGGAAAAGAGCTTGCTTCTTTAAAACGTTATAGCATTGATGATGAAATCGTATATGCTGATATCGATATTGAAGCAATCTCAAATGAAAGAAGATGGAACCAGACATTTTCTGCTTCTCAAAATAAAGTCGAATTTAATTTTACTGAAATTAAATTTAACCAGACTTTTGAAAGCTTAAATGCAGTTGGTTTATCAAGAAAGATTAATCCTCATCCATTTGTTCCCTCTGTTGATAATAACAAGAGAGCACAAGTCTGCAAAGAAATCTTAAGTATTCAGTCATCTGGTCTTTCCAAAAGGCTTGACAGCACCGGTATCTCCAATGCTGTAATAGGTATTTCCGGGGGGTTAGATTCAACTTTAGCTCTCATAGTAACATATGAAGCTTTTAAGAAATTAGGTCTTTCTACTTCAGGGATACTTGGAATCACAATGCCCGGCTTTGGAACAACAAAAAGGACCTATGGAAACTCTGTAAACATCTGTAAACAGATGGGCATATCCTTCAAAGAAATTGATATTAAAAAATCTTGTCTTCAGCATTTTGAGGATATTGGTCATGATCCTAAAATTCATGACATCACTTATGAAAATGTTCAAGCAAGAGAGAGAACTCAAATTCTCATGGATATTGCCAATAAAAATGGAGGATTAGTCATTGGAACAGGTGATTTATCTGAGCTTGAAATCGGTTGGTGTACTTACAATGGAGACCATATGTCAATGTATGGAGTTAACTGCTCTATTCCAAAGACATTAGTAAAATTTATCATTGAATGGTATGCTACTGATATAAGAAGCAAAAATGTCGAATTATCTGATACATTATTAGATATCATCGACACACCGATAAGTCCTGAATTACTTCCAACAGATGGAACAGAAGTAACCCAGAAAACCGAAGAAACTGTTGGAAAATACGAGCTCATCGATTTCTTCATTTACAATATGGAGAGAAAGAAATTTAGCGGTGAAAAAATTATCTTTTTGGCTTGTAAAGCATTTGAAGGAAAATACAATCAGGAAGAAATCATGTTTAGATGGAATGATTTTATCATAAGGCACAGTAGGAACCAGTTCAAGAGAAACTGCTTACCTGATGGGCCAAAAGTTGGTACTGTAAGTGTTTCTCCTCGTGGTGATAAACGTATGCCAGCAGATGTTGATCTTTCAATCTGGCAGGTTTTTCAAAAATTTGATCAGTAACTGTTAATTGTTTGCAAAATGATAATATGGCTAACATATTATCTAGAAAGGAATTTAATGGAAAAATTATACAAAAATGGATTAGTCATTGGAAGATTTTCCCCTGTGCATAAAGGACACAACAAGCTTATCAATGAGTCATTAAAGCGTTGTGAAAGGACTCTCGTATTAGTTGGTTCTGCACAGGAGTCTGGTACACTTCGCAATCCTCTTCCATTAAGTATGAGAATTAGACTCATCAGACAATCTCATCCTGGAATTCCAGAACAAGCTCTTTTAATTAAAGGAATTAACGACCTTAAAAATGAGCTGAATAACGACTTTTCATGGGGTGATTTTGTAAAATCAGAAGTTATACGTCATTTGGGTGTTTTTACAGATTTAATAATCTACGGAAATGACCCTGTAAAAAGAACATGGTTTGATCCGGAGGAAATTCCAGAAACTTATGAACTTTTTGTTCCAAGAGACAAAACTTCTGGTACATATGTTAGAGGATTAATTGTAATAAACAACGAATCAGAATGGAGAAAGGTGTCAGCACCATATATCCATAATATGTATGATGAAATTAGATCTATGATAATGAGTGTACCTGTTTATCAGGAAATATACACTCAAATCAAATCTGATCTAACCATTGAAAACTTTCTTAGAGTATATAAAAAACTCGAAGAAGAAGATTATCAAAAAAAGCTTGCCGCTTTGCAGGCAAAATAAAATCCGTTAACTTTATGAGATTAAACGAAGCTGTCAGAATAACCGTCTGACAGCTTCGTTCTATTTTATATTTTTAATATATTTATAAATTTCATCCCAATTATAACACCTATAAATATTTTCATTATTTACATCCCTATTATATGGCCAATCATAACAAATCATTTTTGTTATTTTTGATAAATCTCTTAAATTATATGGTGAATCATCAATCATAATATCTATTTTCTTATCTCTAATTGCTTGGGATTTATCTTCTGTTGTAAAAATTAAATCATCGTAAACAATATCATTTTTATCAAGCCAGTTTTTAACTGTATTTCTCATTTTATCTCTTATCTCAATATTCTTAACATCAGGACCTGCCAACCCTCTTGCTGTTATTATATATAATTTATGTCCATCCTCTTTTAATTTTTTTATATTTTCAGGAGCTTTATCAATAACAGGGTTTTCTTCTGCATATAAAAAAAGATATTTTTTCCAAAATGCATCATCTGTTTCTTGATCCCAACCAAAAGCTTCTTTTGTATCATATGATGACATTTTTATTAATTTTCCTTTTCCAGTTTCCTTACAAAATTCTAATCCTTTTTCTAATGCAAATTCTGCTATATTAGTTAAAACTCCATCTATGTCAATTCCAATATTCATATATTTAATCCTTTCCTATTATGTTAAAAAATTATTATTTTATATATTCTTTTATAATTTCATATAATTTATGGGTTGGTAATCCAACAACACTGCTATAATTACCTTCAATTCTATCTATAAATACTCCAAATTCATCTTGAACTGCATAAGCACCAGCTTTATCCATTGCTTTTCCTGAATTTATCCATTTATCTATTTCTTCATCAGAAATATCACCAAAATATACTTTTGATTTATCATAAGTTTTAAACTCTTTTTCTATATCTCCATCCTTAATAAAAACACTTAAACCTGTAATAACATAATGAGTTTTATCACCTTCTAAAAGCTCTTTTATCATTTGTTTTGCGTCTTCTTTTGATTTAGGTTTTCCATAAATTTTATTATTTTTTACAACCATTGTATCAGAGCCTATTACAATTCTATCCCAATCTGTATTATCATAAACGCTTTTTGCTTTTAAATATGCTAATCTTGTTACTTGATCCTCAGGTGTTAAGCCTTCTATTAAAGTTTCATCTGTTTTACTAACTATTACCTCAAATTCTGGTACAAACATACTTAATAATTCTTTTCTTCTAGGTGAACCTGAAGCTAATATAATTCTCATAATTTTACCTCTTCTATAATTATTTTTTATTAATTTCTAAAATATCTCTAACAACTTCTCCTGCTATAATTAAACCTGCTACTGAAGGTACAAAAGAAATGCTCCCTGGAACTTGTTTTTTAGTTTCTGAATTAAAATCACCTATATTCTCTAGTGAATCTTCTAATTTAATTGGATTTTCTTTAGAATAAATAACTTTTAATTTCTTTACTCCCCTATTTCTTAATTCTTTTCTCATCACTTTAGCAAGAGGACAAATTTCAGTTTTATAAATATCTGTTACCACAAATTTAGTTGGATCTAATTTATTTCCAGTTCCCATACTTGAAATAATTGGTATATTTAATTTTTGAGCTCTCATAATAATTTCAATTTTAGCTGTAACTGTATCAACACAATCTATAACATAATCTACTGTATCATCAAAAAAATCTTTACTTTCAGGCATAAAAAATTCTTCATAAACTTCTACTTTTGCATCTGGATTAATTTCTAAAATTCTTTTTTTGGCTGTTTGAACCTTAGAGTTTCCTAAAGTTTTAGTTGTAGCAATAATTTGTCTATTTAAATTAGTTAAACTAATTTTATCATTATCAACTAAAATAAAGTTTCCAATTCCTGCTCTTACTAATCCTTCAACAACATATGAACCTACTCCACCAATTCCAAAAATGCAAACTTTAGAATTTTCTAGTTTTTTTATACCATCTTTTCCAATAAGTAATTCAGTTCTAGAAAACTGATCAAGCATTAAATCCACTCCTCTTAATTTAAAAATATTTATAATTTACATATATCATCTTATATCACATTCGTAGATTTTTTTCAATACTTCTATATCTTCTATGTCATGCTCATCACAAATATATAGATTCTACTAAAAGTAGATTGATAAAAATATCTATAAATGATAAAATTTAAAATAGATTTTATAAGAAAAGAGATTTTGATTTATGTCTAATGAAGAATTTGGAAAATTAATAAAAAAACTAAGACAGCAAAAGAAGATGACTCAAAAAGAATTAGGTGAAAAATTACATATTACAGATAAAGCAATATCAAAATGGGAACGTGGAATTAGTTTTCCTGACCTAGAAATGATAAATTCTATTGCAGAAGTTTTTAATGTTCCAGTTTCTACATTAATTGATACAGAAAGTAAAAATACTGAAAAAGATACAGCTGCATCTTATAGAGCATCAATTTTTAAAAGAAAAGAAATTATTATTTTCAGTATTTTTCTAATAATTATTCTATTTATAATTTTTATAATGATATTTAAAATTGATACCAATAATATAGCTTCATCTGAAGATTTAGCTGAAGTTATTGTTGGAACAGATATTGCAAATCCTGATAGAATTATATATAAAGATTCTCAAAATAATTATTATGAATTTTTAAGTGGAACTGAAAAATATTCAAACATAAAAGGTCTCCTTCAAAAATCTATTACATCTTATACTAATTCAGGTAAATACTTAACTGATGATGAAATAAATACAATTCATAAAAATTCATCTTTTATAGAATTTGATTATGATACTATAAGTAAAAATTATATTATTCAATTGTCTGATAATAATAATCAAGCTGTTATTAGACTTGCCTCTTCAGGAGGAAATGTTTGTACAAAACAAATATTAAATATAGATAAAATTAGAACTACTTTAGAAGCAATGACAATTAATGAAACACCTTATAAATTAGAATATGAAGAATTTATTTCTAAAAATTATTTAAATGATTTAGCATCAACTAATGATTTAAAAAGTATAAACTCTAATATCTATCAGGCAAAAATCACAAGTTTAGAAAGATATAATGAATTTTCTGAATTATATGATATAGAAATAAATGAGGAAATTAATGATGAAACATTTAATAACAATGATATAATTCTTACATTAGCAATCGATTACGAAATATCTGAGAAAGTAAATATTGGAAATATTAAATATACATATAATGCATTAGATTCTGATGAACCACAATTTACAGCTCATTTATTAATAGTTAATAAAATAGTAAACACTGATTGTATTTACAATACAATTTCTACAGAATCAAATTATATATATGAAAGTTTAGATTCAGAAATTTTTGTGACAAATCTGGATGATTTCTTGAAAAAGTATGATTTAGCATCATCACAAATTTCAGAAGATCAAGCTTTGATAATCTCGCAAAGAGCTTTATCTTATGCTTCTGCAGGGGTTCTTTATGATTCAGCAACAAGATTTGTCAAAGAAGAATCTGTATCACCTAATGATTACTTTTCTAAAAATCTAACTAAAAGTTTAGAAAATTATTCTGAAACTATTGATGTTTATGCTGTATATTATGAAGATGAATATGGAAATGGTCTTATAATTTATATTGATAAAAAACTAGGTATGATTATAGGTGGAGATGAATATGGAATATAATTTATAAAAATAAAGAACCTATTTTTAATTTTAAAATAGGTTCTTTTACTATGTATTTATTAGTTAATTTTAAGATTTGACATTAATTCTTTTGCATATTCTAAAGTCATTCCTTTAGCAGTTGACAATCTTCCTTCTTTAAGCCTAATAAAATTTGAATCTGTAATTGAAATACCCCCACAATATGATAAACATGTTCCTTTTGCTAAATAAGCCTCTAATTCTTCATCAGAAATATTATCAACACTTAATCTAGCAATATCAGTAACATTAATACTTTGAAGTATTTTATCTTTTTCTGCAAGTAAAACTGAATTTCCAGTATAAGCATATACCTCTTCTGATCCTCTCATACTACTAATAAGTTTACGCGCATCTTCAATTGTTTTTGGCTTACCATACATAACATTATCAAACACTATATTTTGATCAGCAGCAACAATAAGACGTAATCCTCTATCTTTAGTTTGTTCAAAAACCGTTTGTGATTTACGACTAGAAATTTCAGCTAATTGATTTTTAAAAGTTTTTGAAGTATCAGGTGTTTCATCTGCATTACTAATCATAATTTCGAATGGAATACTTGCATCAATAAGTTGTTGTTTACGAACTCCAGATTTAGATGCTAATATTACACGAGGAAAATTATTTACAATTTCTTTAAAAGGTTCTATTAAATCTTCTGGTTTTTCATAAAAAATAATCCTAGTTGCAATATTTGCCATTGTTGTAGAAATATCACTATTTTTCTTGGCAATAACATAAATAGGCTTTCCAGCAGCATAACAAAATCCACCGTTCATACCAAGTCCAACACCTTTTTCACTAAATTCTATTATATTACAATCACATTGTAACATTGCTGGAAAAGCATAATCTTTCATTAAAGTTTTTCCTTCTGGAATTTTTGATTTTCCCCATTTTTCTACATCACGTGCCATTAGAGTAATTTCTATACCTGCTTTATTTAAGGCAGATTCAATAGCTTCAACTTTTGCTCTATCTTCTTCTCCATCATGAAATTTTAAAGCAAAAAAAGAATGTAATGTTTTAGATTTTCTTTCATAAGAAATTTTTACTTTTTGTGCTACATCTGACATAAAATTACCTCCTTTAAAATCATGTGTATATCATATCACACTATTTAGTTGAAAAAAAGTCTAATATATAAATTATTAATATTTTTATTTATATTTCAACAATATTAACAACATTACCATGGCTTTTTATAATTTTTATTAAATCGTTAGTTTTAAGCCAAATTGTTGCTGTATTATCATTAGGATGAACACCTATTATTCCTTGATCACCAATAAAATCTTTATCTATATAAAATTGAACTTTTTTCTCTGTATCATTTAATAATCCAAATGGAGTTACTGCTCCAGGAATCAATTCCATTATATTCATTAAATCATTTTCAGAAGCAAAACTTAAACGACGTGTTCCATATTTTTCTTTAAATTCTTTTAAATCAACTCTCTTATTACCTTTTACAGTTATAAGATAATAATTTTTCTTTTTATCATCTCTTACAAAAATATTTTTAGCATCTGCTTCAGGATAAGGAAGTTCTACAGAAGCAAGTTCTTCCATATTATAAACTGCTTTATGTTCTGTTACTTCAAACCATATATTTTCTTTTTTCAAATATTCATAGATATCATTTTTATTCATAATAAAACTTCCCTTCTTATTTAGAAATAATTTAACTAAAATATTTAATTTTTAAAAAATTTAATTAAGTATAATATATTTTTTATAAAAAGTACATAGTTTCAATCTAAAAAGCTATTTATTTAAAGAAAATTACTATATTAAACTTCTTGATATAAGTTTTAAAATAGCTATCAAAATAGTTAAATCAAAGTAATTCTCATATTACTTAAAAATTGATAACTAAAAAAATTATTCAAAAAACATAAAAATTTAAATTTTTGTATTGACAAATAAAAAAAAATACTTTATAATCTATACTTGTCAGAGGGAAATAAAAAACATGCAGGTGTAGTTCAATGGTAGAATTCCAGCCTTCCAAGCTGGCTATGCGGGTTCGATTCCCGCTACCTGCTCCATCAAATTAGTCATTGTATTAGAAAAGTCTAGTATGATGGCTTTTTTAATTTCATTATGTTTCTCTTGAAAAAAGCATAATTAACATGTATAATAAATAATATAAATTATATGCGGGTATAATTTAGTGGAAGAATGCCATGCTTCCGACCTGGTCGCGCGAGTTCGATTCTCGCTACCCGCTCCATTTTTTTTATTTTCATATATACTTTCATATCTTAAACTATCTTACAAATTATCCTAAATTTATTATTTATATTTTTATTAATATATTTTATGATGTTGTACATTGCAATATTAATTGCACGCCTTTTTTATATAATTTTAAAAATCACTTTTGCTAGTTACTAAGCTACTTT
>CALXVK010000044.1 GCA_944391975.1 uncultured Clostridia bacterium | reverse complement strand
AATTTATAATAGCAAATATCTCCTTTAAAATCTTTTTCATCAATTGATTTTGTTTTAAAAATCGCCATATCTGCTCTATTTCCAAAAGACCTATCTGCATATCTTTTTTTCAAACTAATCCAATATCTTTGAGTTATCTTGCCATTATCTTCAACTTCATTTTCTAAAATGCCACCATTATTCATGATACTTTTTGCAGAACCAATATTAGTTTTATCACAAGTCATTAAAACATTACCGATTTTAAGCTTTTTACATTCTTTTAATGCTAATCTAATTTGTTCAGTAGCATATCCGTTTTTTTCTTTCTGATGGTCTTACACTATCTCCAATATGTCCGCCACCTTCTAATAAAAAATCATTTAATCTATGTCTAATTTGAACATTTCCAACAACTTTATCATCTGATTTTCTAATAGTTAAATACATTGTTGCTGGTACACGATTAGCTTCAACTGTATTTTCTGATAAATCATTTTGAACTTTTACTAACCATTTATCAAAATCTTTTATTTCATCTAATCCACCATCACCTGCAATTTCATTTTCACCATTATCTATAAATTCTTGTAAATATTCTTCAACTTGTTTTTTATATTCTCTTGTTGGAAATACTAGTTCTAATTCGTCTTTTTGAACAATCTTTTTACTCATAGGTACAAATTTTATACCATCTTCTTCTTTTTCATTTTCAGTTTTTACAAACCCCATTTTTTCATAAAATTCAACTGCATAAGGAGAAGAATTAACTGTTATAACTTCAAGATTTTTATTATTTTCTTTACAATCATCTATCATATTTAAAACCAAACTTGTAGCAATTCCATTATAATGATATTTTTTAAGTACAAATAGCATTGCAATATGTGAAAAATCTCTATATGCAATCATTCCAATAATTTTTTTATTATATTCAGCTACTAATATTTTTATGTTTTTGTCTAACATTTTATTTATATTTTCATAACTTGCAAATTTATAAAAACTTTCTATTCCAATATCACTATAGGTTGGTGCTTCAAACTCATCAAAAACAGTCTTTACCACATCTAAAGTTTCTTTTAAATTTTCTTTTTTCATATTTTTTATAATATATTTCATATTTAGCTCCTTTTTTATATTTGTAATTTTATCATATAAAAATAAAAAATAAAGCCTTTGGATTAGACTTTCTAAAAATTTAACAAGTCACTTAAGAGGGAGTCCTCAAAAGTGACTTGCAAGTAATAAGTAGCTTGTGTCGAGTTTTATTAACAACTGCTTATTTTACTTTTTTACCTTTACTTTCTTATTTTACTTCAGTTTGACTGTCTGTACTTGTAGATTCTACGGAAGTATCTTCCTTTGAATCATTACCTTTTCCAAGTGCTTCAAGACCAGCACCAATCGCTTTTGAAATGTCTTTCATTTCATCTGTAACTGGGCGACCGTTTAAGGCCTCGTTCTGGGTATTAAGTGCCTTCATCAGTGTTGGAAGCTGTGCAAGTGTATCTATCAGAACATTACCAGTTCCTCCGGCAGGAAGGTTTCCTCCGCCAATATTGACGAATTCAGCGTTCTGACCAACATTTGCCATGATTTGAGCATTTGCAGTTGCGATCTTGATCTGTGCATCAGTCTGAATCTTGAGCTTCTCAATTTCGAAGTTAACCTTTTCATTAGAAGCTCTAGCTTCAGCAAGTGCTCTCTCACCTTCAGCCTGAGCAAGAAGTTTTGCCTTCTCGCTTTCAGCCTCAGCAAGACCCTTAGCTTTAATACCTTCAGCTTCTGCAAGTTGCTGAGCTTTGGCACCTTCGGCTTCTGCAAGCGCTTTGGCTTTTGCAACATCAGCAGCAGCTTCACCTTCTGCACGAGTTTTAGCAGCATCAGCTTCTGCTTTCTTCTTAATAGCCTCTGCATCACTTGTTGCTACTTTAACTCTGGCTTCAGCCTGAGTTGTCTCAACATCAGCTTCACCCTGAGCCCTATTACGTGCCGCATCCGCTTCACGTTTAGCGACTTGAATTTTCGCATCGGCCTCAATGGACTGAACATTTGCCACTGCTTCGGCTTCAATCCTCTGAGTCTCTTTCACAGCTTCTGCCTTAGTAATCTGTACTTCACGCTCTTTCTGTGCAGCAAGATTAGCCTGTTCCTGACGAGTAATCTCAACAGCACCTTTCTTCTGCTCAACTTCCTGCTGACGAATAGTAGCCTGAAGTTCTTTTGCAACATCTGCATCCGCAGCTGCAGTATCAGTCTCGATTTTAAACTGTGCAATCTTTACATCAGTTTCTTTTCTTTTTTCTGCCTGCTTCTGTTCTGCATTCATTGCTGCAATTTGAGATTGCTGCTGTGCTTCTGCTTCAGAGATTTCCGCATCTTTTGTTGCTTCTGCCTGTTTCTGCCTTGTGGTTCTTTCCACTTCAGCTTTCTTTATCTCAGCCGCCTGACGTTTATCTGCAGCATCAATTGCAGCGATGTTATCGAAATAGTGGTTGTTATCTGTGATATCCTGAATATTCAAGGATACCAGTTCAAGTCCCATATTTGCGAACTCATCACTTACACCCTGCTGAATCTGCTTTTTAAAGCTTTCTTTATCACGCAGAATCTGTTCAGGTGTCATTGCTGCTACAACGTCTCTTACTGTACCCATAAGGGTAAGTTTTACATCTTCAATAATGCCATTTTTACCTCTTTCTTTGAAAGAAGTTATAGCAACTCGAAGTTTTTCCTGATCTGTAATACACGGCCTTATTTGCGCCGTCCAATCACAAATAACAGGAACTGCTGTAGATGTTTTGATTTCATCAGCATCTGCTGATACAGTCAGCATGCAGAGATCAAAATAGCTTGCTTTCCGGAAAATCGGTATAACAAACGCGCCACCAGATACTTTGATGATAGGCTCTTTACCACCAGTGATGATAAGTGCCTTGTCAACGTCAGCTACTTTGTAAATAGCCTTGCAAAAAATAATAAGTGCAGCAATAACTAAAATAACAATTGCTACAGGAATCACAATTCCTAAAATGTCACTACCCATAATAGTCTCTCCTTTTTTTACTTTCTGCAAACTACTTATCACTTTGTTTTCTTCAATTACAATTGAAGTTATTAATAAAACTCGCGTATTATTATAACAGAATTTACATAAAATATCAACAGAATTTATAATTTTTTTCATTTTTTTATTTCTTTACAATTATTTGCTTATATACTAAAGATTTTAAATTTCAATTTTATATTGATAGTTTTATGTTTTTATTTGTTAAATTTATTATACCAATTGAATATATCTATATATATTGTATCTTTACATTTCTCATGTAATATATCATGACGTAAATTTGGATATAATTTTATATCTATATTTTCAATTCCGGCTTTTTTGAATATATTATATGTTTTAATAACACCTTTACCAAATTCTCCGACTGGATCTTTATCTCCTGAAAGTAAAAATATTGGAATTTTTTTATTCATTTTATTTATATTTTTCATATTTGATGTATATTGCATTCCTGAAAGCATTTCTCTAAACAGTCCCGCAGAATAACTTTCCCCTCTTAATGGATCTACTATATATTTATCTAACTCTTCATCATTAGAACATAACCAATCAAAATCAGTTCTATTTGGTCTAAATAATTTATTATATGTTTCAAAAGTTAAACTTTTTATTACAGGACTTGTATTTTCCTCTCCTACTTTTTTAGCTTCATTATTTGCCATCATCTTAGCAATAGCAATCTTAAAATTAGGAATATATCCAGTTCCCATAATAATTGCCCCATCAATTTTATCATCATTATAATCTATAAGATATGTTCTTAATAAAAATGATCCTAAAGAAAATCCAAGCATTATATATGGAACATTTGGGTATTTTTTACTTATTTCTTTTTTACATGCATTCATGTCTTTTACTACAAAATTCCAACTTCCAGATGGCCCAAAATACATTGGTTTACTATCTTTTGCAATAGATTGTCCATGCCCTAAATGATCATTTCCAACAACTACAAAACCTTTTTGAGTAAAAAAATTTGCAAAATTCTCATATCTTAAAATATATTCTGTAACTCCATGTGCAATTTGAATAACGCCTTTAACTTCTGTTTCGGGTTTCCATTCTACAGCGTGAATCTGTGTCTTTCCATCTGCTGATTTATAATAAAATTCATTTTTTATCATTTGAATTTTCCTCCAATTCATTAAACTTTATTTATAATAATTTTTTTATCTAATTTATATATTAATATTCTTTTAAATCATATCTAATCAACTTATCTCCATCATATTCAAACTTTACAGTAAAAAAACTATTATCATTTTGTAGTTTTTCTAAAAAAATTTTATCACCTTCCCATGTATTTAACTCTGTAACTTTCTCTTTATCAATCCACTGTAAATCTCCTTCATTACATTCTATTAAATCTCCTGTAAAATCATTTGAAGTGAATACATACATATATTCCGTTTCCCAATTTGTTGATACATAAGTTACAATAGTTCTTAATTTGTATGAATTCAAAGTTAACCCTGTTTCTTCTTTTACTTCTCTTACAATACATTCTTCAGGACTTTCTCCTTCTTCAAATTTTCCACCTATTCCTAACCATTTATCTTTATTTATATCATTTTTCTTTTTTGTTCTATGTAACATTAAATATTTACCATCTTTTTCAATATAACATAATGTTGAAAGTATCATATATTTTCTCCTTAATAACTTTTTTATTATTTTATTTGATTTTTTAACAATAAATTATTATCTTTACATTAAATTTCTAATAGTTTTATCCTTCAACTTTTGGTTTTGGGTTATTTTTGGTCATATTAATTAAAGATTCGACTATTTCTTTACAATTTTCATCTGTTATATTTCCAATACTTCTTTTAAAACTAGAAGTATTTAATTCATATGCTGCTGATTGCAATAAAAAATCTAATTCATCTATATTTTTAACGAATTTAGACTCTTCTGTTTCTCTTTTTTCATATTCTTCCCATAAATCTAAAAAATCATTATCAAAATCTAAAGACTTTAAAACTTTTTGAATTGCTTCTTTTTCTTGAAAATGTTTTTCTTCTTTAGTTATTTTATCATATGGAGTATAATCTCCAGCATAAATCTCGCCTAATTCATGTATAATACACATTTTTATACATTTTAAAGTATCATATGGCAATTTATACTTTTCTATTATTGTAATAGCTAATAATGCCATTGAAAATGAATGATCTGCAACAGATTCACATTTTTCTCTATGTTCTAATCCAATTCTTACTTTTAACCATCCTTGCCTATATATATTTTTTAAATGATTGTATTGCATATAAAATGAAATTATATCATTATCTATTTTGGGATATTTTTCATATGGGTTTATATCTTTTATATAATTTCCATTATTTTTATCTTGTAATATTTCCATATTTTATCCTCCAATTTTTATTAACAATATAAAATTAATTTGTAAACCTTTTCTTTGATTTTCGTTGTTAAATCTTTTTATATCCTCGCCATTTACAAAATATCATATTTTATTTTTTCCAAATTCTATTTGTATTTTCTTGTTCTTTTTCTTTTAAAGCTTTGTATAAATCAATATCTAATTTATTACACACACTACATAATACAATAAAAACATCAGCTATTTCACTTTCTACTGTATCGTAATGATTAGCTTTGCTTTTATCAATTCCCATATTTGTAGCATTTTTTCTTATTGATTTTGCAAGTTCTCCAACCTCTTCTATAAGTAATAACATTGTTTTTTCTATTTCTTGATTTGAAAAGCCCCTTATTTTTATTACATCTTTTATATATTGCTGTACTTCTTGTAATGTATTTTCTTCATTTAAATTCTTCCATAATTCTAATTGACTACTCAATTTTTAAATTTCCTTCCTACTTTTTATATTATTTCCTCACTATTTATATCAAATGATGGTGTACACATGATTGAAAACTTAACTTTACCATCAATACTATGTTTAGAATTTGTTGGAATTACAACAAGATCACCTTGTTCAACATTAGTTTTTTCACCATCAACAGTTACAATTGCTTTTCCTTCTATTATAAAATAATATTTAATACTTTATAATAAAACTTATTCTAAATATAACTTACTATATCCTCAAAAGTATCGTATCCGCTTTCACTATTGATGTGTCCTGCGTTTGGAATAAAAATTTGCTGTGTCGCAACTTTATTTGCAAAATCTTTTTCGACTGCATATTTTACATATGGATCATTATCTGAATAAAAACAAATTATTTCATTTGCATATTGTTTCACATCTTCTAAATTGTCAAAATACATTGATTTATTAACTGCATCATAATCTTCATTTATTCCTAGATAATTATTAAATCCACATACAAATACTAATTTTTTAACTTTTACTTTGTTTTGAGTTAAAAATTTTGATATAAATACTGGTGCAATGCTATGACCTATAATTGTAGTATTCTCATTGATTAATCCTAAATCTAAATAATATTTAAGTAATCTACTCCAATTTTCATAATTTTGGTATCCTACACCAATAGGAAAGTCTGGTACATATACTTGTTTTCCTTCATCTTCTATAAAATCATGTAACCATCCTATCCAATTTGAATATGGACTACTAAATGAGCCATGTATTATAAAATAATTTTGCATATCCTATATCCTCCTAAAAATTATAACTTTTAAGTACATTTTTATTTTCATTATAATTATTTTTCATATTCAATTGGAAATCCAACATTTTTAAGGGCTAGAATACCCTTTTCACATAATTCTTCTTTTATCATAATATAATCTTTAGAAAAAGTTGAAACAATTAATATATTCATACCTTCATTTGCAATTGTTTCAGCAATTTTTGCCAAAAATCCCACCGTTTGAAATGGTACAGCAGGCTTAAATTCAATCAATTTATAATCTCCAACTACCTCTAAAACATTTAATTCTTTTAAATTTTCTTTTTTAGTTACTACAGTTATTTCATCTTTATCTTTTGATACCATAAAATAAATATCTGGTTTCTTCAAAATATCAGTCTTTACATAAACATATGTATCTTTCATAACTGTTGCTATGCTTTTCGGAATAGCTTCTTTAACATCCATAAATATCCTCCTCTCTATTTTACAATACTATAATGAATTTGTAATATATCTTCCTTTTCTTTGACAATTTTTTCAAGTTTCAATTTATTTTCAAAAAATTTTCCTTCAAATAATAATATTCCTTTTAATACCAACCTCCGTCTACTTTTATTACAGTAGAATTCACATAACTTGCATCTTCACTTGCTAAAAATGCTACTACTTTTGCAATTTCTTCTGGTTCTGCAAATCTTTTTACTAAAATTCTTTCTGTTTCTTCCTCTACAAAATCTTCTGAAAGTTCTTTATTCATTTCTGTGTTTACCCATCCAGGTGCAACACAATTAACTCTTACATAAGGTGCAAATTGAACAGCTGAATCATATGTTAAACTAATTAGTCCTGACTTTGATGCATCATAATCTACACTTGTTGGATAATATGTATTTAATCCATTTGTACTTGAAATATTTATTATAGCACCACTTTTTTGTTTCATCATTTCTTTACCAACTAATTTTGTTAAAACAAATGGGGCTATTAAATTTATATCTAATGTTTTTTTCCAATCTTCAACTGTTCTATTCTCAAACTCTCTATCAATAACTATCCCTGCATTATTGACTAAAACATCAATCTTTCCAAATTCATTTATAACTGTATCTACCATATTTTTAATTTCTTTTTCATTTGATATATCAACTTGAATTGGTAATACTTTTATATTGTATTCTTTTTCTAATTCTTGTTTTAAGTTTTGAGCCTTTTTATTACTATTAATATAGTTAATAATTATATCATAACCTTTTTTTGCAAATTCTCTTGATATAGCCTCTCCTATTCCTCTTGTACCACCTGTTACTAATACATTTTTATTCATACAGAAACCTCCAAAATTTTAATTATTATATTTTATATATCTATAAACATCTCCACAATATTTTTATAATTTTTCACTAAATAATACCTGTTCTTTTTTATCTGCATATTTTTTATATACTTTACAAGCTCTTATATTTGTATCTTCAGTTAATATAAAAAAATTATAATATTTCTTTTCATTTCTAATATATTTCAAAACATACTCCATTAGTTTAGTACCAATACCTTTATTTTGACATCTTGAAATAACATCAACAGAGTGTATATAAAACATTGATTTGCCGTCTGGTCTTAATAATCCATACCCATATAAAAAAGCAATTACTTCATTTTCAATAATTCCAATAAAACAATAATTATCATTATTAATAATAAATTCTTTTATATCTTTTTTTAAAATATCTTTATCATCAATATTTATTATATCAGGTATAGAATTAATATTATTTTCATTTAATCTAATAAATTCAACATCATCCATTTTAATTTTCTTCCTTTTCTTTTTTAATAATAGTTATAATAATCTTTTTAAATATGATTATTTTTTAGTTTTAATTTTTTTATAATCAAATCTATACATTCCTATTATTGTAGATATCGTCATTAAAACATCTGAAATTGCAGCAGTATAAGCTTGACATATAATATCATATATTATCCATAATATTATATTTATTAGTGATATTTTTCTTATGCATTGAAAGAACATTGGATATGATAACTAATATTCCAAAAAATTGAGCACCTATAAACATTATTATTTTCTCCTTTTCAATATAAAGATTAATTGTTTTATAATTCATCATTTTTTCTCTATTTTTATTTACACCTCAAGTAATAATATACAACACATAAATCTTCAAATCCAAATTTCTTATACATTTTATGAGGATAAAATCCTTGTTCTGTTTGTAAATATGCAGTACCAATATTTTTAGATTTACACATTTGTAATTGTTGTTTCAAAACTTCTTTACCAATACCTTTATTTCTATATTCTTTTTTTATAGCTAAACTATAAATTCCATAAATTTTATGATTATAGACACTTTGAGTTGTTCCAACTATTTCACCATTTACTTTTATATAATAAAATTCATTTTCTATATCACTATATATCTTCTTATAATTCATATAGCCTTGTCTATATCCTTCATCTAAATCTCCATAAGGATCATTTTCATCATCTGTTTGATATGAAGACATTAAATAATTAGCATATTCTTCCATATCTTTTGCTAATTCTAATTTTACATCTAAACTGCAATTTGTATTTATATTATCAAGTTTTGAAAAATCTTGATAAATTTGCCAAACTTCTGTTGAAATTAGTTCAAATTTATCTGTTGTAAAATATTTATCTCTATTATTGTATACTTCTTTCATAAACGGAATTAAATATATTGCTGTATTTCTATTTTTATCACTAAATACTTTATCTGCTTCACTTATAATTCTTTCAAATTCTTGATTATTTTTAACATCAAAATTTGAAATAAAATTACTATAACAATCTTTTATATTTTCATTATAAGTAATTTCGTAATTGTCTTTATGAATAACATTAAAATCTAATCCTTCAAATCCTTTAATATGTAAATTATATATATCTTTAATTAGCTCTATATTCATTTTTATATTCCTCCAATTATATTTCTTATGAAATACTTAAATAATATTCAATAATTTTTCTATCTCTTAATACAACAAATTTTGTACTATATATAGATTCATATTTTGATGCAACTAATTTATCAAAACATGATGTTATAAGTTCTAGTGCTCTTTCAGGAGTTTTCCATAATAATTTAGCTCCTTCATCTTTTTCTTTTCTAGTCACATTTAATTGCTTTGTATCTTTTAAAACTTTTCCTATAAATATATGAGAAATCTGTTTAAAATTATCTATTGATTTATATTCCTCTGTTGTTCCTAATTTTTTTATTATTTCTATTTCACAACCAGTTTCTTCTAAAACTTCTCTTTTAAATGCTTCCTCTGGCTTTTCATCTCCTTCTATTCCCCCACCAGGTAATTTATACTCATTTTTATTACTTTTATTAAATATAGCAATTTTTCCATCCTCTCTTATAACTATACCTCTCGCACCTAATCTTAATTTAGGATTTTCCATATTAATAATTTTTTCTCCGATATCTTCGTCTGTTAGCTTACATATTAATTCCATAGTGTTTATCCTCTCTTTTTAAAATAATATTTTTATTTCAAAGGTTCAACTAAATCAAATTTTTCTGATAATTTTATTCCTATATTATAACCTTTTTTATAAAAGTCATCTAATGATATATTTAAATATTCATATCTATAACATAATTCCAAAGTCACTGGTCCATTATAGTTACATTCTTTTAATTTATTTATAACATATTTCCAGTCTATTGTCCCGTCAAAAGGTAGTAAATGTAGGTCATCAGATTTATCATTATCATGCAAATGTACTGCAAAAATTCTATTTTTAAAAGATTCAAAATTAAATTCATCATCAAAATGTGCATGGAAATGTCCTGCATCAAAGCAGATTCCTACATTCTCATCTTTTATATTGTTTATCACATACTCTAAATATCCTTTAATTTTTGTGTTCTCAAATGCGACTTTCATATCTAATTTTTTTGCATATTCCACAATTTTTCTAATTCTGTTCAATCCAATTTCTCCATACATAGGTGCTTTTTTCTTACTTGTTAAATGCATTATTACCATTGGGATTCCATTTTCATAACAATCTTTAATATCTCTTTGATATCTTTCTACTAGGCTATCACCTTCAATTCCTTCTTCCCAAATTGAATTAATATTTTGATACCCTAAATGTGCAAATATAATATTAAATTCTAATTCTTTACATAGTTTTATCTGTTCCTCTTGACTGTATTTCCAGTTTTCATCATACCATTGAACAAATACATTTTTGAATCCTGCTTTTTTTATAGAATTTATTGTCTCTATAATACTCACTTTTTCATTTTCATTTTGAATTGCTACTGCAAGTTCCCTCATTTTATACCTCCATTATAATTTATTTTTCTCACTTTTCTACTTATTCCAATTTAATACTTTTAATATTTCATTATGAATCTTTCCATTTGTTACAAGTAAAGTATCTATTTTTTCTCGATTATTTCCTTTTAAATTAGTTATTTTTCCACCAGATTCTTCTACAAATAGTTTTCCTGCTGCAGAACTTAAACCTACACTTGGCTTTACATTTAATACTCCATCAATTTTTCCTGATGCACACCAGCATAATTCTATTGCTCCTGATACAATTAATCTAAGTCCTCTAACTTTTGGTGCCAATTTTTCTTCAACATATAAAACATCTTTTATATGTTCATCATTATAATGCGATGTTAAACAAAAAGAAATAATACTATCACTTAATTTATCATTATTAGAGACTTGTAACTTCTTTTCATTACAAAAAGCACCTTTTCCTTTTAGAGCATAATAAATATCATTTTGACTATAATCCAAAACTATTCCTAAAATTGTTTCATCATTCTTTTTTAATGCAATTGATGTTGAAAATAATGGTATTCCTGTTGAAAAATTTATTGTTCCATCAATTGGATCTATAAACCACTTATATTCGCTTTTATTTTTTTCTTCTCCACATTCTTCTGAATATATTGAATGTTTTGGAAAATTTTCTTTTATAACTTTAATTATATTTTTTTCCATATATAAGTCAATCGCTGTAACAATATCATTACCTTCTTTATTTTTTATGTTTAAATCTTCTATATTCTTTGAATCATCATAAATTTTTAATATTTTTTCTTTCAAATATTCAACTAAACCAAAATTAATATCCATAAATAAATTTCCTCTCATTTATTGAACTAATATTTTTTACACTATATCATGCTTTCTAAATATATTCAATCTTTTTAACAATAAAACATAGTAAAATTTTATAGGACAGATTTTAGAAAAAATCTGCCCTATTTTTTTATTTTATTATTTATTTAAAATTTCTATCATCTTATCCATTTGACTAACATTATATTTAATTTCTCCTATAGATTGTATAATTTCACTTTCAGCAAGCTCTATTTCATCTTTTTTATAATCATTTTCTATGCATAACGCCCTCTTAAAATTGTAATCTAACCATTCAAGTCCACCATAAATATCTGCATATATTATTTTTTCAATATTAGTATCAATCTTCCTTTTAGAATATCTTTTATAACTATTTATTACTATTTTAAATTTATTATAATCTAGATTTTCTATATCTCCTCCAGACCAATACCAAGCAACTTGTATTAATTCAATAGTTGGATTTATATATCCGCTAGCTTCCCAATCTATAATAAATGGTTTGTAATCTTGCCATATTACATTCTTTCTATCAAGGTCAGCATGACTAATAATTAAATTTTTATTAGCACATTTAATTGCTTCGTTTGCTTTTTTATTTAATTCATATAATATTTTAACATTCTGCTCTAAAATATTGAAATAATCTTTGTTTTTACTTTTTAACAATTTCAAATATTTATTCCATTCAAATTTCTTTATATTAATCTTTTTTCTTTCATTATCTTCAATTTTTGAAAAATCAATATTATGAATTTTAGCTAAAGTTTCTCCTATTATTTCGCAATGTCTTTCTGTTATCTCTTTAGCTTTCAAGGTTTTACCTTCTATCCAAATAAATGCCATAAAATATCTACTATTTATTTTTCTTATTATATCATTATTTTTTAATTTAATAGCTCTAATAGCTGTTATACCATTTTCTTTTGCAATATCACTTACTTTTTCTGAAAATGCAAAATTTGAATATGCCTCTTGTCTTTTCATAACTCCTGTATTTAGTTCTTTTATTGCATATATTTCTTTATCAGTTACTACTTTATACATTCTATGAGATAATCCACCCGTTACTTTAGTTGTACTTTTTACCAATATTCCTAAATTTTCTTTTTTTATAAGAATTTCTATATATTTTTGTAATTTAGTCTTATTAATATCCTTAAGATATAAAGTATATTCACTAGGATCAAACTCATCACCCTGTCCTTTATCTATTTCTTCATTAAATCCTAATTTAAAATATATATGTTTTGCTATTTCATTGTTATCTTCTACACCGATTGTAAATTGAGTATATCCTTTTTTAATTAAATATTCTATACAATAATTAATTAATTTTTGTCCTAATCCTTGTCCTTGATATTTTTTATCCACTCTAAATGCTTCTAAATAAACTCTTTGATTAGGTATTGTTTCTGTTTCTAATTCATGACTTACATAATTTACAGTTATCTCTCCAATAAAGTTGCCATTATCTTCAATAACAAATACATCTATTTCTTCTTTTTCAAATTGTTCTATTCTCATTTTCTTATATTTAATCCACATTTCATCATTATCTGGAAACAAAGTTTTTAATTTTTCAAACTCTTCTTTTTTTATTTTTCTAATATTTGTCATTTTTTCATCATTTGGATTTTTACTTAAAAGTTCTTGTGTTAGTTTAGTTATCATATTATCCTCCATTTTTATTTAATATTTGTAGTAATTTCCTTATGATAAACTATTTAATATATTATAAATAATCTCATTAAAATTGACTTTTAAAAAATCTGTTGTATCAACTATTATTTCATTATTATTTATTTTAAACTCTTTTGATTTTATAGCTGCTTGTTCAAAATTTTCAAAATCATCAAATAATCCATTTGATATTAGACCCTCGTGTCGTTCAGTTGAATATTCCCTTTTTAAAAATCTTTTATGTAATATATGTAAATCTCCTTCAAATCTGACTGTAATACTTCTATAATTATATTTAGTTAATAATTTCTTTATAATAGGAACAGATTCTTTTACAAAATTACTTTCCACTATTAAAGGACTTCCTACTTTCATATGTTCTTCCATATCTTTTTATACTTTTTCTAATCCAA
>CALXVK010000043.1 GCA_944391975.1 uncultured Clostridia bacterium | reverse complement strand
AGTAGCTTAGTAACTAGCAAAAGTGATTTTTAAAATTATATAAAAAAGGCGTGCAATTAATATTGCAATGTACAAAAGGCACTTTTTTTATAAATTGATTGAAGAACTCTAGAATATAGTGTATAATTCTGCCAAAAGGAGTAAGTAATGGAAGAAAATATAATTCATGTAGAAAATATATCAAAACAGTTTAAAATATCAAAAAGAGAAGCAGGAATAAAAAACGCTATAAAATCGTTTTTTAAAAGAGAATATCAAACTATAAATGCATTAGATGATATTAGTTTTGATATAAAACCTGGTGAGATAGTAGGGTATATCGGACCAAATGGAGCAGGAAAGTCAACAACAATAAAAATAATGTGTGGTATACTTGTTCCAACTTCAGGAGAATGTGTTGTTGATGGTTATGTACCTTGGAAAGATAGAAAAAAATATGTAAAAAATATTGGAGTAGTATTTGGTCAACGTTCTGGATTGTGGTGGGATGTTCCACCAATTGATTCTTTTGAACTTTTGAAAGATATTTATGGTATTTCTCAAAAGGAATATGAAGAAAAATTAAAAGAACTAACAGAAAATTTAGATTTAGAAGAAATAAAAAATATTCCAACAAGGCAATTAAGTTTAGGTCAACGTATGAGATGTGAGATTGCAGCAGCTTTATTGCATAATCCAAAAATATTATTTTTAGATGAACCTACAATTGGTTTAGATGCTGTTTCAAAATTATCACTTAGAAAATGTATAAAAACAATAAATGAAAAAACAAATTTAACAATAATACTTACAACTCATGATATGCAAGATATAGAAGCACTTACAAATAGAATCATATTAATTGGCAAAGGTAAAATTTTATATGATGGAAGCTTAGAAAATATAAAAAATAAATATAAGGACAAAATGAAAATAAATGTTAAATTTAAATATACAGATAAAAAAATTAAAATAAAAGATGCTAAAATTTTAGAACAAACAGAAGAAAGTGTAAGTTTAGTGCTTAAACATAAAGATGAAAATATGGCTGATATTTTAAATGAGCTTACAAGTCAAGTAGATATTGTTGATATAAATGTAGAGGATATGTCAACTGATGATGTAATTGCAAAATTATATAAAGAATTAAAAATATAAATGAAAGGTATATAAAATGAAAAAATATTTATCTTTTTTTAAATTAAGATTAAATATTGCACTTCAATATAGAGCTGCAGCAATTGGTGGAATGTTTACACAATTCTTTTGGGCAATAATGCAAATATTAATATATCAAGCTTTTTATAGAGTTGTAACATCAGAAAATATTTCATTAGAGCAATTAATATCTTATATATGGTTAAAACAGGCTTTTTACTCTATAATAAGTGCTGGGACTGATGTGGAAATAAGAGATATGATAGAAAAAGGAAATATTTCATATGAACTATGTAAACCGACAAATATATATTGGATGTGGTATTTTAAAACTTTGGCTAATAAAATTGCAGGTGGATTTTTAAAAAGTATACCAATACTTATTGTTGCACCACTTTTGCCAGCGGGACTTTATTTAAATGCTCCAGCAGGAATTTTAGAATTTATATTATTTTTAATATCTTTATTTTTAGGAATAGCTTTAATGGCAGGTATAATGAATATTTTTTATATCAGTTTGTTTTATACTATGTCAGGAAAAGGAACTGCTTCAATTTTTTATGCAATTGTTGAGTTTTTTGGAGGTACATTTGTGCCAATAGCTCTAATGCCAAGTTTTTGGCAAAGCTTATGTTATATGCTTCCATTTAGTTTAGCTGCAGATTTGCCATTTAGAATTTATTCAGGAAGTATTAGTTTAAATAGTTCTTGTTTTTTTATAGTAATGCAAATAGTTTGGTTACTGATTATTACTATTAGCGGAACACTTATTACAAATAAAAGATTGAAAAAAGTTGTTATTCAAGGTGGTTAGGAGATAATAATGAGAGTGTATTTTAAAACTATATTAATGTTAATAAAAATGCAACTAGAGTATCGAAAAGCATTTATTATTTCGGTAATAGGAAGCTTTTTAATAACCTTTCTTCTTACTATTTCTGTATATTTTTTATTTGAAGAGTTTAATCAAATTGGAGATTGGACTTTTTATGAAGTGGCATTTTTGTTTGGAATGGTGTTTTTAAACTTTTCGATTAGTGAAATGTTTTTAAGAGGATTAGATCATTTCGAAAATATTATAAAAAATGGTGAATTTGATAGGATTTTAATTAGACCTCAAAATTTATTAATGCAAGCAACTTGTACAGAGTTTGATTTATCTAAAATTGGGAGAATAATTCAATGCTTAGCAGTTATAGTAATTGCTTTAGCAAACATAGATATAGAATGGAATATTTATAAAGTTTTTGTTTTTTTATTAATGAATTTTGGGTGTTTTATAATATTTTTTGGAATTTTTATTTTAAAAGCAGCTTTTTGTTTCTGGACAGTTGATGGTTTAGAATTTATGAATATACTAGCAGAAGGCGGTAAAAAAGTTGCACAATATCCAATAGATATCTATGCAAAATGGTTTAGAATATTTTTTACATTCATAGTTCCTTTTGGGTTAGTAAATTATTATCCAGTTTTATTTTTGTTTGGAAAAGCAGATAATTGGTATTATGGATTGTTTCCGATTTTTACAATATTATTTTTAATACCATGTATATGTGTATGGAAAATTGGAGTTAAACATTATGAATCAACAGGATCTTAAAATGAGGATAGATTATATTAAAAAATAGATGATTTGAAATTCTTCAAAAAATCTATTTTTTTTATTTTGTAAAAATTAATAAAAGTCTATGAAAAAATATAATTTTATGATATAAATAAAATATAAAATTTAACATGTTGTAAAAGCAACTTATAGATTAGGTCTTATTACAGAAGAAGAACTAAAATCAAGCAATGTTCAATTAATTGTAATTGACAGATGGAATGAAATTTTAAAAGGAACAAAATATAATCCAATAGATATACATACTCCTATGTGGTTATGGAGTAGAAATGGTTTTAGAAGTTTAGAATAAATAATTATGAGAGAGGACTAAATATGATAGATTTACATGTTCATACAAATAATTCAGATGGAAAATATACAGTAGAAGAAATTTTAAATATGGCTGAAAAGAAAAAAATTAATACAATTTCATTTTGTGATCATAATATTGTAGAAGCATATGAAAAATTGAAAAATATAGATGTAAAAAAATATTTTTTTGGCACAATTGTAACAGGTATAGAATTTGATTTTCAGTACAAAAAGAAAAACTTCCATATTTTAGGATATAAATTTGATATAAATATATTAGAAAATTCAAAATTTATTGATAGAACAACATATGAGGAAAGAATTAAGGAGGAAGAAAATCGTTTGGATTTTTTCAAATCAGTTTGTAAGAAACTAAATATAAAATTGACTCCTAATTTAAAAATTGAAAATATTAATTTGCCAGCAAATGATATTATAAAAGAAGATATGCAAAAGCATAAAGAAAATGATAAAATATTGGATGACATATTAGGAAAAGATAGGAGAGGCAGTTTTTGGTTAGGGCATGTAACAAATCCAAAAAGTCCATTTTATATTGATTTTACGAAAAACTTGCCAACAGTAACTGAAATTGCAGATGAAATACATAATGCAGGAGGAATTGTTGTTCTTCCTCATGTCTTTGAATATAAGTCAATAGATAATATTACATTTTTAAATGAAATATTTAATTTAGGTATATTAGATGGGATAGAATGTGTTCATTCAAAACATACAAAAGAACAAGTAATTTATTTGAAAAATTTTTGTAAAGAAAATAAGCTTTTAATGACAGGTGGAAGTGATTTTCATGATGATAAAAAACAAACTCTTGGTTTTACTGAATTAGGAGAAATATCTGATGAATATAATTTTAAATTTGCAAAATAGTTTATAAAGAATGGAGAAAAAATTATGGAATATTGGGATGTATTAGATGAAAATGGTAATCCAACAGGAGAGATAATGAAAAAATATGATGAAAAAGTTTTTGAAAGAGGGCTTTATCATTTAGGCTCTGATTTATGGCCTATTAACAGTGAAAATAAAATATTAATTCAAAAAAGATCTAGTCAAAAGAGATTAGAACCTAATGTGTGGGCTATGACAGGAGGTTCAGTAATTGTTGGTGAAAATTCAAAACAAACTATAATTAGAGAATCAAAAGAAGAATTAGATATTAATGTTAATTGTGATGATTTAAAATTAATAACAAGATTTAAAACAGGAAATGTATGGATTGATACATATATTATAAAAAAAGATTATGATATATCTGAAATGAAGTTTAAGGAAGATGAAGTTTCTGAAGTAAAATGGGCTTCATTTGAAGAAATTGATGATTTAGTTAATAAAGGACAATTTATAAAACATAGATGGGAATTTGTAAGCAAATTTCTAAAAAATGAGATAGAAAATAAATAATATTTAGAGGTATGATATGGCAGTTAAAATAATTTATTATGTACATGGAACTACAACCGATAATTTAGAAAAAAGAGCTACTGGTTGGAATCCAGGAATTTTAAGCGAGTTAGGAATAAAACAAAGTTTGGAACTTAAAAATAAAATTAATTTTGATGAAATAGATTTAGTAATTTCTTCTGATTTAAAAAGAGCGATTGATTCTGCAAATTATGTTTTTGGAGAATCTAAAACTATTTTATATGATAAAAGAATTAGAGAATGCAATTATGGAGATTTAAATGGAAAGTCTACTTCTTTAGTCATAGATGAAGAACATATAGAAAGTAAATTCCCTAATGGTGAGTCATTAAAAGATGTAGAAAATCGCTTAAGAGACTTTTGTAAATATTTACTTGAAAATTATGATGGAAAAACAGTTGCTTTAGTTGCCCATAAAGCTCCTCAATTAGCGTTAGAAGTTATAACAAAAAATATTTCATGGGAACAAGCTCTTAAAAATGATTGGAGAAAAACAAAAAGTTGGAGGCCAGGATGGAGGTATGAAATAATAAAATAATAATTAAACTTTCAAAATTATTTATTTTACTAAGGAAGGAGTGCATTATATATTTTTATAATATATAATAAAAAATATGGAGTCTTATAAAAAAACTTTGAAAACAATAAAAACAATATGTGATAAAAAAGCTTTTTCAGAAATGGATATGTATTTAATAGGAGGAATCAGTGCAGCGATTAATGCTGATATTGATTTATATCGAAATAATGATGATATAGATTTAATGGTAAATATAAAGGATTTAAGTCAATTAATTGAATTATTAGAAAAAAGCGGATATGATGTAAAAGACAAAAGAGGAGTATTAACAGGTAACTTCATGAATTTAGAAGGCTCTTTTATTCCAGTTGACCATGAATTAAATGCAGATACAAAACAAAAAGATTTACTTGGTATAGGTATTTTTCTATTTGAAAGAAAAGAAGATTTTGTTATAATAAGTTCATATTACTATGATGAAAGAGAAAAATGCTATGTTGAAACACAAAGAATTTTACCAGAAGAATTATTTGATTTGATGTATAATGGGGAAGAGATAGAATATAAAGGAATGCATGTAAAATGTCAATCAAAAGAATATACATATGTATCTAAATCTAATTGTATAAGAGAAAAAGATAAATTAGATGCAAGTGTCTTAGAAAAAACTATAGATGATGATGCAAAAAGGGTAATTAGAAGAATTAATTATTTACAAAAAAGAATACAACAATATAGTATATTACGAAATAGAAAAGGACAGATAATATCTTCAAGTAAAATTCCAGATTTTGAAGAAAAAGTAGAAGCTTTTGTTTCACAAATAATTTTATCTAATGAAGGAAAATCAATTGAAGAAATTAAAAAAATTATATTAGATAATGAATACATAAGAAAAAATATGGAACAAGATGAAGATATAAGAAATATAGCCGAACTAATACGTGATATGCCATTTTCTGAAAATATACAATTATCAATTAAACAAATTGTACATGATTATTTATATAGAGATGAATCTTCAAAAGGAAGAAAAATAGATTCAAGTGAGGTTGGAAGTGGTGTAATAGAAGAATTTGCAGAAGTATCTGAGATAGATGAAACACAAAAAATGATTGCTTTACATACAAAAGAAAAATTAGATGAAAAAGGAGTAACTATTAATGAGTAAAACTGTAAGTTTAGAATATGCAAATGCATATAGTGAAGTGTTAGAAGTTTTAAGAAATATGTCAGAGTCCGATATAAATAAGATTCCAAATGATATAATAGAAATGTTTAAGGAAAATTCAAATAAATTACATGATTTTAGATATGATTTTAACAAAAATTTTAAAGAGCAAAATATTTCTAAAAGAGCTAAAATGATTTTAGCAATTCTATTTAGAGATTATTGGGCATCTCCTTCTCAAAAAGAAATTATAGTAGCAAGGCAGAATTTTGAAAGAGACAGAATAGAGATGCAAAAACAGGAAAAATATAATATAAATAATATTTTTAAGAAAAATGAAATAAAAAAAGATATTAAAACAGAAGAAATTCAAATTACAAATTATAAAGAATCAATAATAAAAAAAATCATTAATAAAATAAAAAAGATATTTTTAAAAAATAAATAACATAAGGAGAAATTAAGTGGAAAATAAAGAAATAGTTTTACCAAATTATAAAAATAGTATTTTAAATTTAATTAATTCAATATTAAAATATTACAATATTGAAACAAAATATAATGGGATAGATTTTTTAGATGAAAAATTAAAAAATAATTATAAAAATATAGTATTAATTATTTTAGATGGTATGGGTGAAAATATTTTAAATAAAGTGGCTCCAAATGGATTTTTTAAGAAAAATCAAAGTTCAGTAATTACGTCAGTATTTCCTTCAACAACTGCTGCAGCAATGACAACATATTATTCTGGAAAGCCACCAATTGAAACTCGGATGGATTGCATGGTCCCAATATTTTAAAGAATATGGACGTAGTATTGATATTTTGCCAAACAAAGATTCATATACTGGTGAAATTTATAAAAATTCAAAACTAGATATACAAGATATTATAAATTATGAATCGATATATGAAAAAATCGAAAAATCTTCTCCAGGTGTTAAAGCATATGAAATTAACCCTCATTATTGTAGTCCAAGAAGTAAAAGAAATATTAATGCAGATACAATAGATATTTTATGTGATTCAATAGAAGCTATATGTAAAAATAATGATAGAAATTTTATTTTAGCATATAGCGATAATCCAGATGGTTTATTACATAAATATGGCTGTGAATCTAATGAAACAAAAGAATTTGTTATAGATGCTGAAAATAAAATAAAAGATTTATACAAAAAATTGCAAGATTCTAATACTTTATTAATTGTTTCTGCTGATCACGGACATAAAGATATTAAAAATGTGTATGATATTTTAAATATGGAAGATATTCAAGAATGTTTAATTCTTCCTGCAAGCCTAGAATCAAGATGTACATCATTTTTTGTTAAAGATGAAAAAAAGAAACAATTTGAAAAAATATTTAAAGAAAGATTTGAAGAAGAATTTTTGTTATATACAAAAGAAGAATTTTTAAATAAAAATTTGCTTGGATATGGAAATAAACATAAAAAAATAGATGATTTTCTTGGAAATTATATTTCAATTTCTATAAAAGGTTCAAATTTTAAATTAGGAACATATATAAGTCAAGAACAGTCTGAGAAGAAGTCTGCACACTGTGGTTTGTCACCAGAAGAAATGGAGGTCCCACTTATAATCGTATAATAATATCAAAAATTGGCAAGATACATTTTGTAAATATTAATTTAAAAAAATAAAAAATAGTATTGACTTGGAGTTCACTTTAAGTGATATATAATATATGTACAATTTTTTAAAGTTAGATTTTAAATTTATTACAAAATAAAAAGAAAGGATATGATTATAATGGAAAAATCAAAAGTTTATTTTTGTAAGGAGATTACTTCAGAAAACATTGTAAAAATGTTTAAAACATTAGGTAAGGAATTACCAGGAAGAGTAGCAGTAAAAATGCATTCAGGTGAAAAGGGAAATCAAAATTATTTAAGACCAGAATTTGTAAAAGATATGATAGATTATGTTAATGGAACAGTTGTAGAATGTAATACAGCATATGAAGGTGCAAGAAATTACACAGAAAAACATCTAAAACTTATAAAAGAACATGAATGGGACAAATATTTTCCATTTGATTTAATGGACGCAGAAGGACCAGATTTAGCATTAGATGTACCAAATGGTAAAATATTAAAGAAAAATTATGTTGGAAAAAATTTAGCAAATTATGATTCAATGCTTGTATTATCACATTTTAAAGGACATGCTATGGGTGGATATGGTGGAGCATTAAAACAATTATCTATTGGTTGTGGTTCATCTGCAGGAAAAACTTTAATCCACACAGCTGGAGTAACTGATGACCAAACAAAATTATTTGAAAATCTACCAGAGCAAGACAGATTTTTAGAAGCAATGTCAGATGCTGCATCATCAGTAGTAGCACATTTTAAAGGAAATATGGCATTTATTAATGTTATGAAAAATATTTCAAAAGATTGTGATTGTGATGGAAATGCATCAGCTCCTTGTATGAAAGATATAGGAATATTAGCATCTTTAGATCCAGTTGCAATAGACCAAGCATCTTTAGATTTAGTATATAATTCAGAAGATCCAGGAAAAGATGTTTTAATAAAGAGAATTGAATCTCTACATGGAGTTCATACAGTAGAAGCAGCAGCTGAACTTGGAATTGGAACAAGAGAATATGAATTAATAAATGTAGATTAAGATTTCAAAATGGTATGAGAGAATTGAAATCTCATACCATATTTTTATTAAATAGGAAAAATAAATTTTTCCTATATCTTTATGTTTTTTTGAAAAATTAAATATATATAGTTAAAATAGAAAAGTAGAGAGAAGTTCTCGCAAAGCGAGATTTGCCTAACTAAAAATACGAAAGGAAGATTAGATTTGAAAGCACTTTATTTTGACTGTTCTAGTGGTATAAGCGGAAACATGACACTTCGGAGCATTATTAGAAATTGTTGGAGATGAAAAATATTTTTTAGATGAAATAAAAAAATTAAATATTGATGGATATAAGATTGAAATATCTAAAAAAGTAAAAAATGGAATAACTGGTACATATGTTGATGTAATTTTAGAAGACGAGCATTCACATCATCATGAAGAATATGAGCACGAACATAGTCATGAACATGAACACAGAAATTTAAATGATGTATATTCAGTTATTGATAAAAGTTCAATAGATGATAAAGCAAAGGATTTGGCAAAAAGAATTTTTATGAGAGTAGCAAAAGCTGAATCTAAAGTTCATAATAAGCCATTAGAAGAAGTTCATTTTCATGAAGTTGGAGCAATTGATTCTATTATTGATATAGTAGGAACTGCAATTCTTATAAATAAAATTAATCCTGATAAAATAATATCAAGTGTTGTTAATGATGGATATGGATTTATAGAGTGTGCACATGGTAAAATGTCTGTACCAGTACCTGCTACTTCCGAAATATTTGCAAATTCTAATGTAAAATTTAGACAAATTGATGTAGATACAGAATTAGTTACACCAACAGGTGCAGCAATTATTGCTGAGCTTGCGACAGAATTTGGTGGCTTACCTGCAATGACAACAGAAAAAATAGGTTGGGGAACTGGTTTTAAAGATTTGAAAATTCCAAATATTTTAAAAGTATATTTAGGAGATATGCAAGAACAAAATGAAAATTTTGTAGTAATGGAAACAAATGTTGATGATTGCTCAGGAGAAATACTAGGATATACTCAAGAAAAGTTGTTTCAAAATGGTGCATTAGATGTTTTTTATACACCAATTTTTATGAAAAAGAATAGACCAGCATATAGATTAACTGTTGCTTGTAAGAAAGAAGATATGTTTAAACTTCAAAATATAATGTTTAGAGAAACAACAACAATAGGAATAAGATATCGTTTTGAATCAAGAACAGAACTTGGAAGAGAATTTATAGAAATTGACACAAAATATGGAAAATTAAAAGCTAAAAAGGTTGAAAATGATGGAGAAATATATATTTATCCAGAATATGAAAGTATGAAAGAATTAGCAGAAAAAAATAATATTCCACTAAAAGAATTATATAAAATTAAAGATTTAAAATAAACATATTGATTTATAAGGGAGGGTCTTTGGTTAAAACATGGAGATAAAGGAAATATTAGAAAACTTAAAAGAAAATAAATTATCAATAGAACAAGCAGAAAAAGAAATAAAAAATAATCAATATGAAGATTTAGGATTTGCAAAAATTGATCATAATAGAAAAGAAAGAATTGGTGCAGCTGAGGTTATTTTTTGTCAAAATAAACCTGATGAATTTTTAAGCAAAATATATAATTCTATTTATAAAGAAGACGGAGAAGTTTTAGGAACAAGAGCAAGTAAAGAGCAATATGAGCTAGTAAAAAAAGATATTCCTAATGTAGAATACGATAATATTTCAAGGATTTTAAAAATAGAAAAACAAAAAGAAAAAGTAGGAAATATAGTAGTATTCACTGGTGGAACAGCAGACATTCCAGTTGCAGAAGAAGCTGCTGTGACAGCTGAATTTTTTGGAAATAAAGTAGAAAGAGTTTATGATGTTGGGGTTGCTGGAATTCATAGAATTTTATCTCAAACTGAAAAATTGGATAGTGCAAATTGTATTATTGTAGTTGCTGGAATGGAAGGAGCCTTAGCATCAGTTGTAGCTGGACTAGCTAAAGTGCCAGTTATAGCAGTTCCAACATCTGTTGGATATGGTGCAAATTTTGGAGGGGTTTCAGCTCTTCTTAGTATGCTTAATTCATGTGCTAATGGTGTATCTACGGTTAATATTGATAATGGATATGGTGCAGGATATATTGCAAATCAAATTAATAAATTAGCAGTGAAGTAAAAAAGGATGATAAATATGCTAAATAGATTAGAAGAAAAATTAAAAGAAATGAAAAAAGTTGTAATTAGTTATTCAGGTGGTATAGATTCAAGTTTTTTGCTATATGTTGCAAATAAAATATTGCCAAGAGAAAATGCATTAGCAATTATTGCAAATGGGGCTATGGTTTCAAGAAAAGATTATGAAGATGCAATTAATTTTTTGAAAGAAAATAATTTTCAATATAGAGAAATTGAATACAATCCGTTAGAAATTGAAGCCTTTCGAGAAAATCATAAAGATAGATGCTATTATTGTAAGAAAAATTTATTATCATGTGTAAAAAAAGAAGCAAAAGAAAATGGTTTTGATATTGTTTTAGATGGCAAAAATGCAGATGATTTAAAGGTATATAGACCAGGAAATAAAGCAACAGAAGAATTAAATATTATAAGTCCTCTTGCAGAAGTTGGTTTTGATAAAAAAATGATAAGAGATGAAGCAAAAAAGCTTGGAATTAAAATATGGAATAAACCGTCTAATTCATGTCTAGCAACTAGATTTCCATATAATACGATTTTAAAAAAAGAAGATTTAAGAAAAGCAGAATTAGGAGAAGAATTAATAAAAAGTCTAGAAATTCAAAAAGTAAGATTAAGAGTTCATGACAATATAGCAAGAATAGAAATACTAAAAGAAGATTTTAAGAAAATTTTAAATAATGAGGAAATTATTGATAAAATAAAAAAATTAGGATTTAAATTTGTAACCTTAGATTTATCAGGAATAAAAAGTGGTAGTTTTGATTAACGAAATTAAATGCACGACACCTATTAGATGATCTAATTTAATAGATAGGGTGCATTTTTTTAAAATTTTTTTTTATTTATATTTGAAAATTTATTATTTTGTTATATAATAATCTCAAATTTTTGAAGGAGAAAAAAATGAGCAAATATTTTGAAACATTAAATCCGTTGATAAAAGAATATTTTAATATACTATCTGATGAAATACCTGAATTTTTATATGATTATATTGATACTCCAGAAATGCAAAAACAAGCAGGAATTTGTGTGTCTTGTGGTACTTTTTACTCAAAGATGTATAATTTAATGTGGTTTTCAAGTTTAGATCATAGTGTAGCAGTTGCATTAATAATTTGGCATTTTACTAAAGATAAAAAGCAAACATTAGCTGGACTTTTTCATGATATTGCTACACCAGCATTTAAACATTGTATTGATTTTCTAAATAAAGATTATGAAAAACAAGAATCAACAGAAGAATTGACCACAAAAATAATAAAGAACTCTGAAGAAATAATGAGATTATTAAAGAGAGATAATATAAAATTAGAAGAAGTAAATAACTATCATATTTATCCAATTGCTGATAATGATACACCAAGACTAGCAAGTGATAGATTAGAATATACTCTTTCAAATGGACTTGGAGTAACTGGTAAATTATGGAATTTGAATGATGTAAAGGAAATTTATGATAATATAGAAGTTCAAATAAATGAAGATAATTTACCAGAACTAGGTTTCAAAGATAAAAAGATAGCAGAAAAGTTTGTACATACAATGAGTAAACTTTCAAGCATGTATATAGTAAATAAAACAAAATTTTCTATGCAATTTTTAGCAGATACTGTAAAGAAAATGTCTGATAATGGTTTAATTGGTATAAATGATTTATATAGTTTATCTGAAAAAGAAATTATATCAAAAATAGAAAATTGTAAATTAGATAATATATCTAAATGTTTTAAAATATGGAAAAATTCATCTGGAGTATACGAAAGTGATGAAAAAGTAGAAGATAAATATTGTGTAAATATTGATAAAATTAAAATAAGATATATTAATCCACTTGTGTCTGAAAATAAAAAATACGAAAGAATTAAAGACATTTCTACTGATGCTAAAGAAGATATAGAAAAAGCATTAAATTTTAAAACAAAGAAATATGTATATATGGATTTTAATTTTTAATAATGGAGTTTTAAGATGAAAGAAATTATTTTTGTAACACATAATAAAGGAAAAGCAAAATCTGCTGAAAGATATTTTAATAATATAAAATTCAAAACATATGATTTTGAACTTGATGAACCAAGAAGTGATGATATAAAAGAAATTGCAACAGCAAAAGTAAATCAAGCATTTAAAATGTTAAATAAACCATGTATTGCTCTGGATACAGGATTTTTCATAGATGAATTAAATGGATTTCCAAGAGCTTTTGTTAATTTTTCTCTTGATACAATTGGAATTGATGGGATTCTAAAATTAATGCAAGGTAAAGAAAATAGAAAATGTAGATTTGAAGAATGTTTAGCGTATCATGATGGAAATAAAATACACTATTTTTATGGAAAACATCCAGGAAATCTATCTACTAAGATTCAAGGAATAAATAGAGAAGAAAAATGGTCTGATTTATGGTATATTTTTAAACCTGAACATTTTGATAAAACACTAGCAGAAATGGATACAGTAGAACGTGAAGAAAGAAGAAAAATTGATGGTTCAGTAGAAGCTTTAAAAGTTTTTGCTGAATGGTACAAAAATAATAATGATAATAAATAAAAAATATAAAAATAGTTTAAAAAGATTTACTTTTAAAATTATTCATGTTATAAATAATGTATACAAAAACATAAAGAAAGGTAATTTAAAATGTATCATTTATTAGTTTTGCCAATACTTTTTATTGATTGGATATTACTACTAGTTGCAAAATATCATGAGTTTAATATTATGGAAAAAGTAACATTTGTAATTTTAGTAGTTTGTTTTATTGTTTTTACATTTTTATATTTACATTATGAAAATGTATGGATTTTTTAAAATTAGAGAAAGGAGAGTTACTATATTTTATAGTACAATAAAAAGATGAGTGATTTAATTATAAAAAAATGTGAGCACTGTGGTGCTATTGTAAAAATGATTAAAGATGAAGGATGTGATATAGTTTGCTGTGGCGAACCTATGAAAACTTTAAT
>CALXVK010000042.1 GCA_944391975.1 uncultured Clostridia bacterium | reverse complement strand
TTGTTCCTGCTATCTTAACTGTTAATTCATCTGTTAATTTTCCTTGTTCATCAATTAATCTTATAATTTCTTCTTTTCTTTCTTCTAAATTTCTTAAATATTTAAGTCTTTCATCTAGATTTCTTAAAACTTCATCACTTAAATTTCCAGTTGCTTCTTTTCTGTAACGTGCAATAAATGGAATTGTATTTCCTTCATCTATTAATTTTACTGCTGATTCTACTTGTAATTCTCTAATATTTAATTCATCTGCAATTTTTTTATAAATTTTATTCATTTCTTTTTCCTTTCGTAAATCAAGCAGGTTTAAATAACCTGCCTGATTATCTATTTTTTTAATAAAAACATACTTTTTACTGCTCTCTTAGAGAGTTTTTATCTTTTTTTGCTCTATCTGTATTTGTTAATTTACTATGATTTTTTTCATTTATTTCTAAATTTACTAATTCAGCCATTACACTATTTTGCAAAATTTCATCAGAAGAATAATAAGCTTCGACCATTAATCTCACCTCATTTGGTTCATCTGATATAGTAGGAGGTTCAAAATCAATACAAGCATCTTCTGTTTCATCTGATATAATAGGTGGTTCAAGATCAATAAAACCGTTTTCTGACTTAATATTTTCTTCATCTGACATAATAGGCTCTGGAATATAAAAAGTATATCCTACTTCAATATTTTCTTCAAGATAACTATCTAAATCTATATTCATTTCTTCTATTTTCTCTTTTACCTCTCCTAGCATTGATAAAGCATTCCTAGAAAATTCAGAGTTTTCTTTAGTCATTCCCTTAAAAAATGCAATTTCTGAATATGATAATTTATCTTGAGATCTGCTTTTGATATCAGCAATTTTTTCCTGTATATAGATTATCAAATAATACAATTCAGGTAATTTTTCCTTAGGAATTTTATTAAATTGATTTATCATTCTAGGTATATTATCAGATATTATTAAAGCAATAGAATACATTCCTCTTTTATTTTGAATGTCATATTCCATTATTGATTTTATATCATTAGATAGGTTTTCTGGTTTAAAACAATTTCCATATTTTAAAATTTTAAAAAATACAGCTTTACTTCCAGGAGAATCTATATTAGGAAGCATATCTCTTATTGTTTTTAAACTGCCATCAGAATTATATTCAATATTTAATCCTGGGTATTTTTCTAAATATTCAGGATTTTTAGCAATTATTTTATCAAAAATATCTTCAATTTTATCAATTCTATAATATGAAGAAGTATCTATCTTATACATAGATTTTTCATAATTTTGCATTTCTATCTCTACATCTTCTCTTGTTTCAGATAAAATAGTATCTTTTATATCATGTAAAGCAAGTTCTACCGCAGTATCTGGACAAATTTTTTCTAACAGCTGTCCTATTTTTTTGGCTGCTATTAATCTTGCCTCTACTTCTTCAAACATATTACTATAATTTACATTATAAAAATTACAATCATAATTTTTTATGACATCTTCTTTTATCATTAAATATTTATAATAACTACTATATTTTGAAACTTTTATATCATAATTTTGGGATGCATGAGTATTCTCATGAAATACATTAGATATTATACTTAATGAACTATATTTAATAAGATCAATTAGTTTAGATTTTTTAAAATATATACATGTATCAGCAATATGCTTTCCGATTGCTCTCTTTAACCCAATATCTTCTCTAATAAAATAAACATAATTTTCTTGATTTATTTTTCCTGCTAAATCATTTCTAGCAAAATCTTCTATACATCTTCCTACTAATCCTAAATATTTTTCAGGATTTTTTGATATAATAGAATTTTTATCTAAAGCCTGTTGTATAACAAAATTTAATATATCTTGGTTATAAATTCTATAATCAGCTAACTTCAAATTACCAAGATGTTTTGAAAACTCATCCATTTTGGATTCTTCTGTTATTATTTTTCCATAATTGTTTTCTATAAAATCTAAAAGAATTTGTAACTCTTTTTTTGCATCAATTTGTGAAATACGACAATTCTTTTCTAGTATTTCTTGTATTTCAGTTTCTCTATCATTTGAAAATCTATGTGTGTACATCAATTGTAAAGTATCACTAACATATTGTTCATTAAAAATATCAAAATCTTCTCTTTTTGTAATTTCATCTATATATTTTTTAAAAAATTGAAAGCTTTCTTCTGTCTCTTCTTTTCTATTCATTATATTTGTTATAAAACTTTCAATATATGTACTCACAAGCTCAGATTTATACACATCTTCACCATTTAATTCTTTTGATGATATATAATTTTCTATCTGTTCAGTATATTTAGTTGAATTTCTAGAAAGTAAAGTTAATGGAAATTCAGTATTATTACCTGATTGTTTAACAACAGCTTCTAAATCATTAGTTAAATCATTTGCATAAAATTGTTTTATAAATAAATTTGTTTGAATATTTTGTAAAGAATTCGTTGATATATTAACTAGGTATTCTAACACCTTTTGTGAATTTTTTAATTGAGAATTAATACAATTTGCCAATGTATCTTTATAATAATTTTTAAAATAATTTTTTATAATATTTTTATCTTTTTCTGTTAAAACATAATTTAAAGAATTAAGTGTCTTTTCAAGTATATCTAAAAAAGCTAAATTAATCTGTTCTAATTCATCAAATGATATATCAGAATTTCGTTCTGATTTTCCTAAAATCTGTAATCCTTTTAAAATTTCTAATTGTTCTTCTGTACATTGCTTTACAAGTTCATTATTTTCAAAATCTATATCTACTCCACTAAAACTTGCTTCACTCACATAATCTTTTATAAAAGAAAAATAATTAGATATTTCGCCATTGTTTAAAATATTTTTATTTATTTTTTTTAATCCATCAATTAGTTTAGAAAAAGTATTGGTTTTCTCAAAATCTTTTACAGATATCCTTTTTCTAAATAGCTCTATAAACTTAAATGAGTACTTATTTCCAATCGAAATAACTTCTCCATAAAAATCACTAAGTAATTTATCATGTTCTTCAATACTTAATTCTGATAAAATATTCTCATCAAGTAAAATATTAATCATTTTATTACTTAATGTTTTAAACATTTTATTTTTTTGATAAAAATCTTTTAAACTAGGTTCTTTCTTTTTAATTTCTAATTTATAATTATATTTTATTTCTAATATTAATTTTCTAACTTCAGTATCTATTATTGCTTCTTCTATACTTTTTTTAAATAAATCTTTTTCTACATACTCATGTATAATTTTAATATCTTCTTCAGTATATTTTTCCTTTTTTAAAATTTGTAACAATGTTCTACTTACATCAATAATTATTTGCCTTTTTTCATCTAAAGGTGCTTTATCAATTTTTTCTAAAATCTCATCAATATTCATAATTATATTTCCTATTCATTTGTATTTATTCTCTTTCTGTTAAATCATAATCTAATTCTAAAAGCCCTTTTTCATCTAAAGAATTTTTTATTTTTTCTTTTTCTTCTTCAGAAAATTGATCCCAAAATTTTTTTCCTGATATCTCATTATATATTCTAACTATTTCATTTAAACATTCTCGTGCACCATTCTTATCCCCATGTTCTAAGCTAATTCTATATTTGTCTTTTAATAATAATAATTGTTCAATCTCTTTTTTATTTTTCATATTTTTTAATATGATTTTTTAAATCATATATCTCCCCTCTAAATTACTTTTTCACAAAAAATTCTTTTATCTTAAAAATTATTTTCTTAAATAATTTAAATATATTATTATTTTTTTGAATCGTCGGCAAATTTTGATTTTTATCTATATTTTTATCTGTGTTTTCAGTTAATTTAAAATCTAAATTTTGAGTACTTAATTGTTTATCTTTATTTTTTAATGAATAAATTATTTTATTTTTTTAGAATCAGATATATCCATAACTGTATTCATAAAATATTTTTTATAAATAATTCCTAAAAGTGCTTTTGTTTCAGGTTTAACATCATCCAAATTTTTAGGTAATGTTTTTATTCCTGTATCATAAAATAAATCTCTATTTGTTTTTATTAAATTTTTTAAACTATTTGGAATTCTTCTTTGATATTTTAAATCCATACAATTTAGAATATCATATACCTCATTAAAAACAATCTTTTCCAATTTTTCCTCTTTTCTTAGGTATTTTAATATATATATTTATTCATTTATCTCATCTAAATACTCATCATAAGTACATTCACGAACCACAATATCTTTTCCATCTCTTAAATCTATTATTTTATTTGCAACAGTTTCCGTTAATTGATGGTCATGAGATGTAAATAGTAAGATTCCTGGAAATTTTTGTAATCCTTCATTTAATGCTGTTATACTTTCCATATCTAAATGATTTGTTGGTTCATCAAAAATAAGTAAATTTGCACCTGAAAGCATTAGTTTTGATAAAACACATCTTACTTTTTCACCACCAGATAAAACAGTTACATCTTTTAATGCCTCATCACCTGAAAATAGCATTCTTCCTAAAAATCCTCTTACATATGTTTCATCAGGATCTTTTGAGTACTGACGAAGCCAATCAACTAATTTCACATGTTCTTGGAATAAGTAATTATTATCTTTTGGAAAATAATCTTTACTTATTGTTACACCATAATTTATTTCACCAGAATCTGGTTCCATTTCTCCTGCTAAAATTTGGAATAACACAGTTTTTGCAATTTCATTATCTGCTAAAAATGCAACTTTCTCATCTCTTTTTATAGTAAATGAAATATTATCTAATAATTTTTCGCCATTTATAGTTTTACTCAAATTTTTAACTTCTAATATATCTTTTCCATATTCTCTATCAGGTTTGAAATCAATATATGGATATTTTCTATTTGAAGGTTTAATCTCATCTAATTCAATTTTTTCAAGAGATTTCTTTCTTGATGTTGCTTGTTTTGATTTTGAAGCATTTGCACTAAATCTTGCGATAAAGTCTTGAAGTTCTTTTATTTTTTCTTCTTTTTTCTTATTTGCTTCTTTCATTTGTTTTAAAGCTAATTGGCTTGATTCATACCAGAAATCATAATTTCCTGGATAAACCTTAATTTTACCAAAATCAACATCAGCAATATGTGTACAAACTTTATTTAAGAAATATCTATCATGTGAAACAACTATTACAGTATTTTCAAAATCTATTAAAAAATCTTGTAACCAGTTTATTGCTTTCATATCTAAGTCATTTGTAGGCTCATCTAATAAAAGTACATCTGGATTTCCAAATAATGCTTGAGCAAGCAAAACTTTTACTTTGTCTTTTGCTTCTATTTCACTCATGTATTTATAATGAAGCTCCGTATCTATTCCTAAATCATTTAAAAGTTTTGCTGCGTCTGATTCAGCATTCCATCCATCTAATTCTGCAAATCTTTCTTCTAATTTAGCGGCTTTAAGACCATCTTCTTCTGAAAAATCTGGTTTAGAATATATTTTATCCTTTTCTTTCATAATTCTATATAATTCAGAATTTCCCATAATAACAGTATCTAAAACAGTGTATCCTTCAAATGCAAAGTGATCCTGTTTTAAAACTGAAAGCCTTTCTCCTTTATCTAAAATTACTTCACCTTTACTAGGTTCAATTTCTTTTGAAAGAACCTTTAAAAATGTTGATTTACCAGCACCATTTGCGCCAATCAAACCATAGCAATTTCCTTTTGTAAATTTAATATTAACATCCTCAAATAAGACCCTTTTTCCAAAACGTACTGTAACACCGTTTGCAACTAACATTTAAATATTCTCCTTTCTAGTCTGTACTTGTTATTAATTTAAAACTTCTAATCCAGCAAATTTTGCCATTAAACGTTTATGTCCTACTTTTTCAAAATCTATATCTACTTTTAAATCTTCTCCTTCTGCTTCTACTTTAGAAATAACACCATTTCCAAATTTTTTATGGAAAACTTTTACTCCTGCCTCATATTTAGATAAATCTACATCATTATTCGTTACTTTTTTGTTTAATGATTGTAAGAAGCTATCTGCACTTCTAAATTGAAAGCCTGAAGCAGATTTTGGTGCACTTCCTGCATCTACTGATTTATAAGATGTAACTGGAGAGCTATAATAATTATTTTCTGAATTTCTTCCATATTTCCATTCTAATCTAGATTCAGAATATTTATTCTCTCTATCCCAACTAGATTCACGAGTCTTAAAAGCCTCTTCTGCTCCTTCTAACATATCTGTTGGAATCTCTTTTAAAAATCTTGATGGACTATTATGACTAGTTGATCCAAAAATAGTTCTTTGTTCACTACAAGTTAAAAATAATCTTTCTTTCGCTCTAGTTATTCCAACATAAGCAAGTCTTCTTTCTTCTTCTAATTCTTTTGGATCAGAAATTGTTTTATATCCAGGAAAAATTCCTTCTTCCATACCTACTAAAAATACAACTGGAAATTCTAATCCTTTTGCACTATGTAAAGTCATTAAAGTAACTGTTTCATCAGTTTCTTCTAAATTATCAATATCTGCACTTAAAGTTATACCTTCTAAGAAATCTTCTAAAGTATTTTCAGCCATTTCATCTTCAAATTCCATAGCCATTGTTAAAAATTCATCCAAGTTCTGAATTCTAGTTTCAGCTTCAACAGTATTTTCTTGTTCTAAACTTGCTGTATATCCTGTTTTTTGAAGAGTTTGTTTGATTAAATCTGAAATTTTCATACTATCTTTTTTATTTTGTAATTCTTCAATTGTAGCAATAAATTCCTGAGTATTTGCATATACTCTATTTAATCCAAATTCTGCTGATCTTTTTATAGTTTCAAACATTGAAATACCTTCATTCTCAGCAATTGCTTCAACATTTGCCAAACTTGTATTTCCAACTCCTCTTTTAGGTTCATTTATAATTCTTGTTAAACTTAAATTATCATTTGGATTTTGTATTAATCTTAAATATGCAATAATATCTTTAATTTCTTTTCTATCTAAGAACTTAAGCCCTCCTATAACTTTATAAGGAATTTGCTCTCTAGTCAATACTTGCTCAATTACACGAGATTGCGAGTTCATTCTATATAAAATAGCAAAATCAGAATATTTATAATATTCTATACTTTTTAAACTTTCAATTTTTCTTGCTACAAAGTTTGCCTCATCATATTCGTTTTCACTTCTATAAACAAATGGTTTATCTCCTTCTTCATTTCTCGTCCAAAGTTTTTTGGCATATTTAGTTTCATTATTTTTTATAACAGCATTTGCAGCATTTAAAATGTTCCCTGTACACCTGTAGTTTTGCTCTAATTTTATAATTTTAGTACCTGGAAAATCTTTTTCAAAGTTTAAAATATTTGATATATCAGCACCTCTAAAAGAATAAATTCCTTGATCATTATCACCTACAACTGTTATGTTTCCGTATTTTGATGTGAGTAATGTAACTAAAGTAAATTGAGCTTTATTTGTATCTTGATACTCATCTACTAAAACATATTTAAACTTTTCTGAATAAAATTCTAATACATCTGGATTTTCCATTAGAATTTTTATTGTAAAATTAATAATATCATCAAAATCAATTGCATTATTTTCATGCAATCTTTTTTGATAAATTTTATATACATCTGCAATTTGTTCTTTTCTAAAATCTCCTCTACTTTTAACAGCATATTGTTCTGGTTCTAACATTTCATTTTTAGCATTACTTATCTCATACCCAACTGATTTATCTGTGAATATTTTATCATCTAAATTCATTGATTTTAAAATTTGTTTTATTAAAGTTTTTTGATCTGATGTATCAAAAATTACAAAAGAAGATGTAAAACCTATTCTATCAATGAATTTTCTTAATATTCTTACACAAATTGAGTGAAATGTTCCGATCCACATATCTGTAGCGATATCACCAATTAAGTTTTTTACTCTTTCTTTCATTTCATTTGCTGCTTTATTAGTAAATGTTATTGCTAATATATTCCATGGCTTAACATTTTTTTCATCTATTAGATAAGCAATTTTATGTGTTAAAACTTTAGTTTTACCACTTCCAGCTCCAGCAATTACTAAATATGGTCCTTCTATTCCTGTAACTGCTTCATATTGTTTATCATTTAATTCATCTAATAATCCCATTTTAAATCCTTTCGTAGTTCACTCAAAAAATAATAGAAAGTTTCTTGCTTTCTATTTATATGAACTATTGTTTGATTATTATATAATACTTTTAAGATTAAGTCAATCAAAAAATCAGAGTTTTTTAAGGAAAAAATAAATTACTTGCTAGCCTTTATATATTAACATTTGTTAAAAAAATAATGATTTAACTTTATAAATTATTTCAAAAAAATATTGTATCTTTTTTATCATTATGATATTATTTTATATATAAAAATTATACTAAGGAGAAATTGGATGGAAAAGAAACATATAGAAAACAGAGTTGCTGTTAAAGGTTTAATTAATGGATTTATAGCATATGGTGTATTATTAGCATTTTTATTTATTTCACTAGTAGTATTTGTTTCTTGGTTATTAAATAAATATCAAGATTCAATAAACTATGATGTTTTAAAATACACACTGCCTGTATTTGCTGCATTTTTAGCATTTTTTCTAATCAGGCTAGTTTGTAGATTAAGTACATACGATTTGTTTAAAAAATGCAAAGTTGATAAAAAAGATGAAAGAAAAATATCATCTAAAATGAATTTTTTCTTTATTGGATGTGTTATAATTTCTGTTGTTTTAATCTTATTTATTTTAAATGTAAGATTCAATAATCAAAAAATGGATATTGAACAAGCATCTCAAGAATATTATGATGATTTTCCAGCTTCTTTTGCAGAATACTTAACAATAGAGATGATATCAGATTTCAGAGTAGATAGAGCTGTAACATTAATTCAAGTAATTATAATAGAAATAGGATTATTATTTGGATTATTTTCTCTTATATCAACTCAAAAGAAATTCATAGGAAGATATAATACTGGTGAAGATGATAAATCTGATGAAATTCAAAAATCATCTGAACAAAAAAATGAAACTAAAAAAGAAAATACAAAAAAGACAGAACCAAAATCAAGAAAAGAATCAACTAAAAGAACATCAAAAAAGAATATAAAAAAAGAAAAATCTTCAGATTAATTTCTGAAGATTTTTTATGCATTATTATTTACATATGAATATAAAAACACGTTCTTGTGACACAACAAAATAGACCCTGAATTAAATCAAGGTCTATTTTTTAATTTCATTTTTCAAATTGAAGTTTGTGGAATATTTTCTGTGCTATGGAACAACGTCCCCATTGGCACATTTATGTAAATTCTCTTGGATCCTCTTGCTCTTTTACTTCAACTTCTTGCATTACACCATCTTTTGAAATATGATATCTTTTATCTACTATTTTTTCAGCCAAATCAATTCTATGTGTTACTAAAATAAGCATCATATTATTATCCATAGCATATTTTTTTATAATTTCTAATTGTTCTTTTATCAAACTATCTTGAACATTTCCAACTGGCTCATCAACAATTACAACAGATGTCCCATCTTTTATTCTATATAACATTTTTGATAATGCTAACCTTCTTTGCTGACCTGTTGAAAATTGTGAAAATCTTTTTGATGCCATATCATCAAAAATTCTATCATCATATAAATTCAATTCACCAAGTATTTGTATCAATTTTTTTCTTTGGCTTTGATCTAATTCTGAAATTGACTCTTTTCCAGTTATTTGACTCAAAACTGTTCCTTCATTTCCAAGCTCTGTACTTGGTTTAAATGAGATAAATTCTTTTCCAAGATTATCAACCACTTTTCCATTATCTAATTTTATACAACCTCTATTATCTATATCTCCTCTTTTTAATAATCTTAAAAAAGTACTCTTTCCAGCACCTGAATCACCGGTAAGTAAAACTGTTTGTCCTCTTTTAACACTAAATTCAGGAACTTTAATATTTATACCATAACTTATTTCACCTGTTTCATAATTAGTAGTTGGATAAAACTTTCCATCTAAATTTTCTACACTAAATGAATCAAAAGATTCTGCAGCACCTATCAAAGGATAAATTTTTTCTTTCATTTGTTTTTCTATCTCTTCAACTTGAATCGTTAAAAGTTTCAATTCATCTGCTGCTTCTAAATCATGTTTCATACGTATTATTGTTTGTAAAATACTACCAACATATCCTTTAGTTGTTCCTAAACTAATTAAAGTATCTGAAAAAGTTTTACTATCTAATGTTTTCTTACCATTAGCTCTAACTTGATTTGTTACATACATTCCTGTTACTAATGCTGTTATAACAGTTATAGAAGATTCTAATAAAAATTGTCTATTATTTCCTTCATCCTGTAATCTGTGTTCTTCTTCAGCATATTTTTTTATTTCTTCTATTGTATCTTGTTCTGCCAAATAACTTATCTGTTCCTTATTTAAAAAATCATCTGTTTTTCTACGCTTAACCTGTTCAACCTCTCTAGATTTTTTCCACATTGGTTCAGCAACCTGTCTACTAAATAATTTTAAAAATGAAGCTGCTAATATTCCTACTGATACAAGACTAACTGATTCTTTGTCCTCTGCATCTTTATTTTTTAATGAATCCTGAATCATTCCCAGAACCCCAACTATATTTATACCTATATTAATATAATTTGATAATTGATTATATCTATACATTTCAAATATATTTCTATAATTATCTAATATATATAAAACTTCTCTTTCAGTCATCGAAACATCATATTTTATTTGTTTTTCTTCTCCATTTTCATCTATTTCTGTTCTAGATTCTTGTTTTATAAGCACTCCATCTCTTGCTGCCTGAGCAGCTCTATAAGTGTTTCTTAACTCTTCAACATATTCTTTTAAATTACTTTGTTCTTGCATAAAACGATCTGATCTATTTAAAAACAAATTAATGGTATCTGTATATAAAACAATACCTTTTTTTAATTTATTTATATTTTTATTTTCTCCCTGTAATGTTTTTGAAGAGAATACTTGCAAACTATTTTCAATAAGATTTCTAATAGCATGAACACCTACAGATATATCACGTATATCTGGAGAAACTAGCCTTCCTATTCCTTTAGGTCTTTTCAAAAGACTTTTTTCTTCTTGAAAATGTCCACTTTTATTCCCATTACTTTTACCTTTTTTGTCAATATTTTTTTCTTTTTTCTTTTCTCTTTTTATTGTTTTTGAAACATATTCATTTAAAAGTCTAGAAGATGTTCCTCTTTTACCTTTAAAATTCTTAGATTTCATCTTTATTCTCCTTAAATAAACTACACTTTAATTATAGCATATTTAAGTTTTTTATAACAATACTTATTAAAAAATTTATACAAGAGCTAAGCCTAATATAATTCCAATTATATTTCCAAATTTACTAAATCTTCCTTTATACATAGAATTTGATTCAGGAATTATTTCACATGAAATTATATACATCATTGCACCTGCAGCAAATCCTAAAGAAACTCCTATTACTTGTTTTGAAATTGTTCCTATTAATGCTCCTACTAAAGCACCTACTCCTGTGCTTATTCCGGAAATTGCAGTATATATAATAACTTTTAATTTTCCATATCCACCTTGTTTTAAAGGAATTGCCATAGCTAATCCTTCTGGGAAATCATGTATACATATTGCTATTGCCAAAGAAAACCCTAATTCTTGAGAAGCCTCAAAACCTGAACCTATAGCTAAACCTTCAGGAAAATTATGAATAGCCAAACCTATACCTACAATTAATCCTACTTTTAAAAGATTTCTATTTTTATATTTTGTATTTTTTGAAACTGATTTACTAAGTAATCTATTATTCACAAAATCATTACAAAAAATCATCATACAAACACCAATAAAAATTCCTAAAATTGCACCTGTGATATCAGAATATTCCATACTTTCAGGAATCAAATTAAAACAAATAACACTTGTCATAAGACCTGCTGCAATTTCCAAAATAAAACTTAAAAATTTATTAGAATCAATATCTAAAAAAGCTCCAATAACACCTCCTATAGTTGTTCCAATCATACCAAAAATCAAGCCTAACACAGCAATATTTGCAATTCCGCTCATTATTTTTTCCTTTCTTATATTAATTTTATTTATTTAAAAATATGTCCTATAAATTAATTTAATTCTCTTTTTTATATAAAAAATTAGCTTTATACAAATTAGTATAAAGCTAACGCATTACTTTTTTAGTAAAAGAGCTTAAATTTTATTTTCAAGCTTTTTAAAGCTATTTTTTATTAATATATTATATATTAATTTTATTTTTTTTAGATATTTTGAGTATAATGCTTTCAATTATTTTCTTAGGCCCTGGCTTTGAAAAATCATAATATCCTAAATATTCTAATAATTTTTCTTCTTCACATTCATAAATCATAATATCTGTTGCATTTATAATATTACATTTAATTGAATTAACAGTTTTACCATATTTTTTTGCAATAATAGGATAGATTTTTTTTTCAAGATTACCATTATAATTATATATTTCATTTTCAATTAAAATATAAATTGCTTCTAAAAGATATTTTGTTCCATAATATTTAGGATTATAGCCCAAATACCTTAATTCACTTTTTATCTCTAATTTTAAATCACAATTAATCATACTATTATTTAAGAACTTAGTTATCTTTGAAACAATTTCATCTGAATTGTCAATTTTATTTAAATATGTATAATTAGAAATAATTTCTTTGTCTGAATTTATAAACATTGTAATATCACTATATTTTCTTAAAATAAATCTAAAATTATCTATTAAATCTCGGTTCATAAATATAAGATTAAAATCAAATTCATCTACTATATTTTCTATTTCATCATAATATGATGAAATTATACAAAATTTTAAGTTAAAACTACTCCCTATTACTTTTATTAATTTGTTACAATACTTCATATCTTTCTCAATTATTAGTACATTCATTATCTCATCACCATTAGCTCCTCTAATAGTTAGATTACGTAAAACCCTTAATACGGTGCATTTTTAGAAAAAATTTTATCTTTTTTATCTTTTTTATCTTTTTTTCGAAAAAATAGTATAATTTTGTACAACTTGTTTTATACAGGTTGCCAGTTTCTTTACGCTATATGTAGTAAATCTAACTGGGCAAAATATAGGAAAATGATTAGCAACCAACAACTTTTTTAGGCAAACAGGAGGAATTTTTTATGAAAAACATCGTAAAAAAAGTGAACACGTTAATCATGGCTTTAGTTATGGCGTTATCAACCATGGCGACTGTGCCTGTTATGGCAGCTGAAGCTCAGCCTGCAGATGAATCTGTAAGCGCAGTATCTGAAACCGAATATGTGATGGATCTTGCACCTGGTGAAAGTGTTGACCTTGGAAGCATTGTAACAAGAGCAACTACTGCTTATGAAGTTGATCAAACATTTACAATGGGATCTTACCACAGAGGAGGAGATCGTTCTTACTCTGGTTCTCATTTACGGTTTATGATTACCATCACAGACACAAATGGAAATCCAACATCAAGCACTTTAAGTCTTGGATTCCAGGATTATAATGGTAACTCTGCTGGTTGGGTGTTTAATGCAAATGGATCAACATATTCTCAGAATAATATTTCAATTGTTTCTGGAAGAGTATACTATTTCACCTATTATAACAATGGATCTACAAACTTAAGAGTTCATATGGTAATTGATTCATATTAAAAATTTCTTCAATTATCTAGAATTATTAATCAAAATATATTCAATGTGACTTTAAGTTCCAAAATCACTGTAAATAATAGTACTGTTTAATTATTTATGTATCATTTTCCTATATTTAAAGGACATAGAGAGCCTGCTCTCTATGTCCTAATTTAATATTATATCAATTGTTTCATCTTCTCAAACCTTAATAGATAATATTAATTTTCCATCTAAATTATATTTTCCATAATAAAATTCTAAATGTAAATTATTTTCCATTAAATTAAAGAAATCATAATTATATATATTATTTTTATTGTCAGTTAATAAAATACTTTGTGGTTCAAATATTGTGTATTTATCAACTTTCTCAGTTAATTCTATATCAACCACAAAAGTAGTTTCATTTAAATAGCTTTCAACACTTTTTACATATTCACTAATATTTGAATTTGTTAAAC
>CALXVK010000041.1 GCA_944391975.1 uncultured Clostridia bacterium | reverse complement strand
ATCTTGTTTTGAAAAACAACTTTCAAAAAAAACGGCACAAACGAAAAAATTCATAGAATAAAAACTTGATTTTTTAAATAGTATAGATTAAAATAACAAAGATGAAATTTTTACGAAAGGAAAAAAATTTATGATAGACAAATTAGTAATCGTTGAGTCTCCTGCAAAGGCAAATACGATTAAAAAATTTTTAGGTGGTAATAGTAAAGTTGTTGCCTCAATGGGACATATTCGAGATTTACCAAAATCAAAATTAGGTGTTGATATTGAGCATGACTTTGAACCTGAATATATAAATATTAGAGGAAAGGGAACACTTATAAATTCTTTAAAAAAAGATGCAAAAGAAGCAAAAACAGTTTATTTAGCAACTGACCCTGACCGTGAAGGAGAAGCTATTGCTTGGCATTTAGCTTATATTTTAGGATTGGATCCTAAAACTGCAAATAGAGTTACTTTTAATGAAATTACTTCAAAAGCAGTAAAAGAAGGAATTTCACATCCTAGAAATATTGACTTGAATTTAACTGATGCTCAACAAGCTAGGCGTGTTTTAGATAGAATTGTTGGATATAAAATCAGTCCTGTTCTTTGGAAAAAAGTTCAAAAAGGTTTATCTGCTGGACGTGTTCAATCTGTAGCAGTAAGATTAATAGTTGAAAGAGAAGAAGAAATAGAAAATTTTATTCCAGAAGAATATTGGAATATAACTCTAGTCGCATCTGATTTTCCAACAAAAACTCAATTTGAATGTAAATTTATTGGAAAAGATGGAAAAAAGGTAGAGCTTCACTCTAAAGAAGATGTAGATGAGGTTTTGAAAAATTTAGAAGGTGCAAAATATATAGTAAAAGAAATTAAAAGGGGAGAAAAGAAAAGAACTCCTGCACCACCTTTTACAACAAGTACAATGCAACAAGAAGCATCAAGAAAAATAAATTTTCCAATTAAAAAGACTATGTCTGTTGCACAAACTTTATATGAAGGAGTTAGACTTCCAGAACATGGCTTGACAGGTTTAATTACTTATATGAGAACTGATTCAACTAGAATTTCAGAAGAAGCAAGAGCAGCAGCAAAAGAAGTTATAACAGCAAAATTTGGTGAACAATTCTATGAAAATAGATATTATAGAACTAAAAAAGATGCACAAGATGCTCATGAGGCTATTAGACCAGCACATATTGAGCTTGCTCCAGATGATATAAAAGATAGTTTGACTCCAGACCAATATAAACTTTATAAATTGATTTATAATAGATTTATTGCAAGTCAAATGGCAACTGCTATTTATGATACTTTAACTGTAAATATAGATGGAAATAATTATAATTTTAGAGCAAATGGACAAACTTTAAAATTTAAAGGATTTATGGTTTTATATGTTGAAGGAGAAGATGTAGAGCAAACAGAAGAATTTACAAAAATTCCTGAACTTCATGAAAATGAAGAAGTAAAAAAAGAAGATTTGAAATCAAAACAAAGCTTTACAGAACCACCACCAAGATATACAGAGGCAAGTTTGGTAAAAGCTTTAGAGGAAAAAGGAATAGGTAGACCAAGTACTTATGCTCCAACAATTACGACTATTTTAGCTAGACGTTATATTGAAAAAAATCAGAAACAATTGGTTCCAACAGATTTAGGAAGAGTTGTTAATAAATTGTTGATAGAAAACTTTCCAGACATAATAAATGTAGAATTTACAGCAAAAATTGAAGAAGATTTTGATAAAATTGCAGAAGGGGAAGAAAAGTGGAAAGATGTTATAAGAAGATTTTATTCGCCTTTTGCAGTAACTTTAGATAGAGTAGAAAAAGAGCTTGAACATGTTCAGCTAGAACCTGAAGTTTCAGATGTACCATGTGAAAAATGTGGAAGAATGATGGTTATAAAATATGGTAGATATGGAAAATTTTTAGCATGTCCAGGATATCCTGAATGTAAAAATGCAAAGCCTTTGATTGAAACAATTGATGTTCCATGCCCAGTTTGTGGAGGAAAAGTTCAAGTTAGAAAAACTAAAAGAGGAAAAAACTATTATATTTGTGAAAAAAATAAAGGAGTAGATCAAGGATGTAATTTTATCTCATGGAATAAACCAAAACCAGGCGAAAAATTTGATCCTGAAGCTGTGAAAAAGCAAACTAAGAAAAAAACAACAAGAAAATCAGCAAAAAAATCTTCATCTAAAAAATCAACTAAATCTACAACTAAAAAAAGTAAAAAATAAAATTTTAGCCCCTGTTTGCAGGGGCTTTTTTGTTATTCTTCATCTGTTATCTCTTCAAAACGATATTTTTGTTTAACATCAGGATATTTTTCATGGTCAACTTCTGATAAAAACATTTCAAGTGGTCTTGCATAAATTCCATCTTTATGATTTGTTTTTCCTTTATTATCCATGCAAGCATAAACAACAAGTTCTTCACCAGTTTCACTGTGTTTTGCAGTAGTTATTACTAATGCTCTTGTTCCTTTAAAATGTCTATACATTGTAAATGGTTTAACTTCTCTCATTTTTTACCTCCATTTAAAATTTTTAATATATAAAAAAATAATAAGTTTTATAAAAAATATCACAAAAAAAGATTATTGTAAAGTAGTAATTTTGACTTAAAGCCATAAAAGAGATATAATTAAAGAGTATCCGGGTGAGCCTGGGTAAAATATACAGAAAGAGAGGTGTTTGCATGGAAGCAAACAAGAATGAAGTACGGTTGTTGATGATGAAAAACGGTGTGGTAAAGGAGATCGATGTTAAGTCTCTTCCTAAACACATGGTTCAGGTATTGGAAACGGCATATGACCAGAAAAAGGTAGTCGGAATTAGCCGTGAAACCTATGCCGAAATGACTGAAGCTATGGCGATGTATTTGAAAGAATACAGAGAGGAGCTTGAAGAGACAAATCTTGAAATGTTTCGACAGGCTGTCGCTTTCGCCAATGGTTTTTACATCAACTCAAGAGATTCAAAGCTGCTCTTTGAAACATTTTGCTGGATTGACCGTAATTTGGCGGATCACGGTGAGAAGTTTACAAGCCGGGATGTTAATACAAGAGCAATACGTGACTACTTGAGAAGTCAGCATGGAAAATGCACTTATGCTGATTTAAACCGTGACTTCAAGGGATGGGCACATGAATTCTTTATTGAAAAGGGAATAAAAAGAATTGGCTTTGTAAAAATGGCAAAATTTTATTATTCTGTTGTAACCAATAAAGATATTCAGCCTGTATCGGCAACGATATAAACCTCTAAAGCGAGAGCTCCACGTCTTCGGACGTTGGAGCTCTTGCTTTTTTTATAGAAATGAATTAAAATATTAAAATCTGGAAAGAGAGAATGTTTTTGGTAAAAAATAAAAATTGTGATATGAGAAATCTACTCATATTTCTAAAAGTAAGGAAATGATAAATATGAAAGATTATATAACTGTTATAGGTGGAGGGTTAGCAGGATGTGAGGCTGCTCTACAAATTGCAAAAAATAAAATAAAAGTAAAACTTTATGAAATGAAACCAGTAAAATTTTCACCTGCTCATTCAAATAAAGATTTAGCTGAAATTGTTTGTAGTAATTCTTTTAAATCAAATTTATTAACTAATGCATGTGGACTTTTAAAAGAGGAATTAAGAAGATTAGGTTCATATTTAATTCCGATTGCAGATGTTGTAAAAGTACCTGCAGGACAAGCTTTGGCTGTTGATAGAGATGAGTTTGCTAAAGAGGTTACTAAAATGGTTAAAGAAAATGAATATATAGAAGTAATTAATGAAGAAGTATCTGAAATTCCAGAAGATGGAATTGTTATAATTGCAACTGGCCCTTTAACATCTGAAAAATTATCAAATGAAATTTCTAAATTAATTGATTCTAATGGCTTATATTTTTATGATGCAGCTACTCCAATAATTGAAAAAGATTCAATAAATATGAATATAGCTTTTTATGGAAATAGATATGATCAAGAAAGAGGCAAAGAAGAATCTATTGATGATTGGGAAAAAAGAATTGAATTACAAGAAAAAAGCTATATTAATCTTCCAATGAATAAAGAAGAATATGAAAAATTTGTTACAGAACTCATAAATGCAGAAACTGTAGTATTACATGATTTTGAAAAAAGAGAAATTTTTGAAGGATGTATGCCAGTTGAAATTATGGCAAAAAGAGGTCTAGATACATTAAGATTTGGTCCATTAAAACCAGTTGGATTTACAGATAAGAGAACAGGGAGAAGACCATATGCAGTGGTTCAGTTAAGACAAGATAATACAGATGGAACTTTATTTAATATGGTTGGATTTCAAACTAATTTAAAATATGGAGAACAAAAAAGAGTATTTTCAATGATTCCTGGTTTAGAAAATGCAAGTTTTGTAAAATATGGAGTTATGCATAGAAATACATATATAAATTCTCCTAAATTATTAGATAATACATATAATTTTAGAAAAAATAGTAATATTTATTTTGCAGGACAAATTACAGGTGTTGAAGGATATGTAGAATCAATTTCATCAGGATTTGTTGCTGGAATAAATGCTGTTCAGAGATTTTTTAATAAAGAAAAGATGGTTTATCCAAATGAAACTGTTATTGGTGCTCTAGCTTCTTATATTTCTTCTGAAAAAGAAAACTTTCAGCCAATGAATGCAAATTTTGGAATTTTACCAGAATTACCTGAAAAGATAAGAGATAAAAAAGAACGTTATAAAAAATTAGCAGAAAGAAGTTTAAATAAAATTAAATAAAAAGGAAAAACCCTCTCCTGTAGAAGCGAGAGGGTTTTCCTTTTGGATACAACTAGACTTAGAGCTTGACTGCGATGAACTGGTTGGAAGTGCCACCGGCAAAACCAATTTCGCTCATTACGTTGAAGACCAGGATTTCTCCTTCATAGTCTTTAACGTTTACAGTCTGACTCCATTCACTGGATTCAGTGAGAGGAGCACACTCAATTTCGACTGTCTGACCGTTTGCATCTCCGAGCTGCACAGATATCCTGCTAATGTCATCACTGACATTGTTGGCAGACAGTGTCAGCTCTTTGGTAGCAATTGCTACTGGAGTTGCGACGGCCTCCTCAAATGTCTGATAACCACTGACAGCGATGCCATTGATAAACATCTGAGGGTTAGTTCCGTCTGCTGCTTTTTCTGTAACAGTTGGTTCCTGCTCAGACTGTTCTGCACTTTCAGTTTCTTCTCCTGAATCTTCAGGAAGAAGAACCTTAAAATATGCATAATCAGTGTGAGGAGGAACACTGTTATCTGAAACAGCTACTGCAACTAGAATAGTTCCACTGTAATCCGAAAGATCCAGTGTAGCACTCCAGTTGGAATCGGAGTAAATAAAGTATTCATCGCCATTGCTTCCGCCGGACTCATTTTCAGTCCAAACACGAACGCGACTTACCTCCTGACCATATCCGATTACAGCCTGAACTTCAACTTCCCGACTGTCCGAGAAGTCGCTGAGGTTTACGCCTTCTGATGCCATTGCTTCCTCTTTGGAATAGGTTTTCACCATTGTTCCATTAAAGAAGACATTGACCGTCGACATGACCTCATTGTCTTCAGTTTCAGCCTCGGGTTCAGATTCAGTTTCTGCAGTTTCTTCGGCTTCTTCAGCGCTGTTGGCTTCATCAGTAGTATCATCCACTTCAGTAACAATTTCACTGCTCTGAGCAGGACTGTCATTGTTAGATGAAGCAGTCTGAATTGCCAGTGCAATCACCAGAATAATGCTGATGATTACAACCACTGCAAGGCCGAAGATGAGCTTAATTAAAGTGGGAATTCCACTAAAATGAGCTCTGATGTTCGAAAAGAACCGTTTGATTTTATACATAAGTATCCTACCTTTCTGCCGGCACTCCGGCGTCAAAATATATTAATGGGTTTTTGCTTGCGTTCCCGCTTGCAATCACTTTAATTATAGCAAAAATCTGCTCTTATTGCAATTTTTTAAAATTATGATTATTATAGTTTAAAATTGCTGTTCTTTACTGTTTAAAAAATATATGTTAAAATTTATATAATTAGGGTTTGAAAAAGTTCGAGCATATATACAAATCCTAATATAATAATTATAATTTGGAGGGAAACTATGGAAAGACGGAGAAAAAGACGGTGGATTATAATAGGGAGTATTATTCTAGTAATAGGAGTATTTGCAGGAATAGTTACTCTTAATTCGAGCTTTTTTACAAGTCAGGTAAAAGAGCTCAAAGGAGAACTCATTGGTAATGAATATGTTATCGATTATTATGATAATTTTGGTAATAATATTCTGACTGTAACCGGTAAAAAGATCGGCATGAATGCTAATTACACAAGACAGAAAATCATCAATAGTGATGGAACAGAAGCATATGCTTATGATGAAAGTAGTGTAGTTTCTATCACTATAGATGGTCACAGTATGGGGCAGACAGGAAACACCGTAATATTTGCTGAAGAGGGCCTTGAAAAGCTGGAAGATTTTGAAATGCCGACAGAACTGAATGGAAATGGTGGAGGAACTATCAATTCCATTGATAGGAAATTAAATCATTTCAAAAATCTTATTGGCAAAGAACAGATTGTTGTTGTTTGTTCTCAGCTTGGAACTCCAATCGCTGTTTACGGCGGAGATAAGGTGTATGAGGAGGTTTGTGAAGACCTTCCGAAGACAACATTATTTAACATCGATGGAAAGATGCTCTACATTCATAGAGCAAATATGATTTTCTTTGATGGAGAATTAATGGAATATAGTGAAAACTAAATAATATGCTCGGACATGTGCCTGCGGATCACTTGTGATCATGTAGGCTTTTTTATATTATAAAAATCTTTAACTATAAAAAAGTGGTTGTGTTTTGCTTATTTTTGATATATAATAATCAATATTTAGAACGGAAAGGGAGAGATTTTATGTCTATTAGTAAAGAAGAGATTATTCACATTGCAAAACTTGCTTGTCTTAATCTTTCAGAAGAAGAGATTGAAAAATATACAAAAGATATGCAAGAAATTTTGGAATTTGCAAATACTGTTAATAATGTTAACACTGAAGAAATTAAAGAAACGATCGGAGCAAATGATAATTATAATGTATTTAGAAAAGATGAAGTTAAACAAACAGTATCAAAAGAAGAATTACTTAAAAATGCACCAAGTCAAGATGATGGAATGTTCAGAATACCAAAAGTAATTCAATAAGACTATTGCTATAAACGGCATCTTGCACGTTTTCACTTTGTCGGAACCTAATCAACGTACAATATGTATGCCTCATAGGTATCCTCGGTCGTAAAAACGCACAATATACCATTTCTAGCAATAGCAATAAGTAACTATATGTGAAAGGAGATTAGAAAATTGAAGTTATATGAATATACAGCTCATGAGTTAGCTGAAATGTTAGATAAAAAAGAGATTTCATCTGAAGAACTTACAAAAGCTTATTATGATAGAATTCGTGAAAAAGATGGAGAAGTAAAAGCTTATGTTTCTTTAATGGAAGATAAAGCTTTAAAAAGAGCAAAACAAGTTGATGAGAAACGTAGCAAAGGAGAGACTGTTGGTAAATATGCTGGTATTCCAGTTGGTATAAAAGATAATATGTGTATAACAAATACAAAAACTACATGTAGTTCTAAAATGTTAGAGAATTTTGTCTCACCTTATAATGCAACAGTTATAGAAAAATTAAATGATGAAGATTTAGTTTTCTTAGGAAAATTAAATATGGACGAGTTTGCAATGGGAAGCTCAACAGAAACTTCTGCATTTTTTAAAACTCATAATCCATGGGATTTAGATAGAGTTCCAGGTGGTTCATCAGGTGGTAGTGCTGCTGCAGTTGCTGCTGATTTAGCACCTTGGACATTAGGAAGTGATACAGGTGGAAGTATTCGTCAGCCATCTTCACTTTGTGGAGTAGTTGGATTAAAACCAACATATGGACTAGTTTCAAGATATGGATTAGTTGCTTTTGCTTCATCTTTAGATCAAATTGGACCAATAACAAAAGATGTTACAGATTCTGCAATTCTTTTAAATTTAATTTCAGGACATGATGAAAAAGATTCAACATCTTTAAAATTAGAGAAAAAAGACTATACAAAAAGCTTAGTAAATGATGTAAAAGGAATGAGAATAGGACTTCCAAAAGAATATATTGGAGAAGGAATAAATGAAGAAGTAAAAGAGGCTATATTAGAAGTTGCAAAAAAATATGAAGAAATGGGAGCAATTGTAGAAGAATGTTCTTTAGATGTTGGAAAATATGCAACAGCAGTTTATTATATTATAGCTTGTGCAGAAGCTAGTTCAAATTTAGGAAGATTTGATGGAATCAGATATGGTTATAGAACTGAAAAATTTGAAAATTTAAAAGATATTTATAAAAATTCAAGAAGTGAAGGTTTTGGACCTGAAGTTAAAAGAAGAATAATACTTGGAACTTATGTACTTTCTTCTGGATATTATGATGCTTATTATAAAAAAGCTCAAAAAGTAAGAACTGTTATAAAAGATGCATATAATGATTTATTTAAAAAATATGATTTATTATTAACTCCAACATCTCCAACTACAGCATTTAAAATGGGAGAAAAATCAAGCAATCCATTAGAGATGTATTTGGCTGATATTTGCACAGTTCCAGTAAATATTGGAGGACTTCCAGGAATGAATATTCCTTGTAAATTAGATAGTAAAGGACTTCCAATAGGATTTCAATTAATATCAAATAGTTTTGAAGAAGAAAAGATATTTAGAGCAGCATATACTTATGAACAAAACACTAACTTTAGAGCTAATAAACCAGAATTCAAAGGAGGCGATAAATAATGGCAAGAGAAGATTATGAAATGATTATAGGTTTAGAAGTACATTGTGAGCTTTCTACAAAAACTAAAATATTCTGTTCATGTCCAACTGAATTTGGTGGTGAGCCAAATACTCATTGTTGTCCAATCTGTATGGCTCTTCCAGGAACGCTTCCAGTATTAAATGAAAAAGTTGTTGAATATGCTGTTAAAGCAGGATTAGCAACAAATTGTTCAATAGCTAAAAATAGTAAAAATGATAGAAAAAATTATTTTTATCCAGATTTACCGAAAGCATATCAAATTTCTCAATATGATTTGCCACTTTGTTATGATGGATATGTAACAATTGATACTCCAAAAGGAGAGAAGAAAATAAGGCTAGAGAGAATTCATATAGAAGAAGATGCAGGAAAATTAAATCATGATGAATATGGAAGAGGAAGTTTTGTTGATTTAAACAGGGCTGGAGTTCCTTTAATAGAAGTTGTATCAAGACCAGACTTAAGAAGCGCAGAAGAAGTTGAAAGCTATATGAGAAAATTAAAATCAATTTTTGAATATATAGAAGTTTCAGATTGCAAAATGCAAGAAGGTTCTTTAAGAGCTGATGTTAATGTTTCAGTTAGAAAAAAAGGAACTGAAAAATTAGGAACTAGAACTGAAATGAAAAATATGAATTCTTTTAGAAGTATTGTAAGAGCAGTAGAATATGAGGCTAATAGACAGATTGATTTAATAGAAGAAGGTGGAACTGTAACACAGGAAACTTTAAGATGGGATGATGTTTCAGGAAAAACTTTCCCTATGAGAGATAAAGAAGATGCACAAGATTATAGATATTTTCCAGACCCTGATTTAGCTCCTATAAGATTATCTGATGAATACATAGAAAATTTAAGGAATAATCTTCCAGAGCTTCCAGAGAGCAGAAGAAAAAGATACTTAGAAGATTATAAACTTTCTGAAAAAGCAGCTAACTTTACGGTTCAATCAAAATATTATTCAAATTTATTTGAAGATGCTATTAAAGTATGTGATAATCCAAAATCTGTAAGTAATATGATAATGTCTGATATTGCAAGAATATTAAATGAAAAAGAAGAAGAACCAGATGAGATACCATTTACAGGAGAAGATTTAGGTGAACTTGTAAAATTAATAGATGATGGAAAAATTAGCTCAGCTATAGCTAAAAAAGTTTTAGAGGAAATGTTTGAAAATCCTAAAAAACCATCTAAGATAGTTGAAGAAAAAGGATGGATTCAGATTTCTGATGAAGGAGAAATTAAAAAGATTGTATTAGAAATTCTAGAAAACAATCCACAATCAATAGCAGATTATAAAGCAGGAAAAGATAGAGCTTTAGGATATTTAGTAGGTCAAGCTATGAAGGCAACTAAAGGAAAAGCAAATCCACAGCTTTTAAATAAATTATTCTTAGAAGAATTAAATAAGTAGAATAAAAAATGAACGTTAAATTATGATAACGTTCATTTTTTAACCATTAAAAGCTTTACAAATTTATGTAAACATGGTAAAATATTTTCGTAACTCGTGATTGATTCATTAAAAGGAGGAAAGACAATGTCCAAAAATTTACGGGTAAAAGTTGGAAAAGCGTTTGAAATTGGCCCTTCAAAAGAACTGGTTGAATGGCTTGATAAGTGCATCTCGACGGTTATTGAAGAAGAGGAAAATCATCGCTATAAACTTACGTCCATCAAGATTACTGACCAGAAAGACTATACTGATGATGGTGAGCGGATTGTCTGGGTTAATATCAAGTTTAAAAGAACCAAAGAAAAGACCCAGTATATTGCTAAGGTGGTTGAAGCTCCGCCAAGCGCAACAGTCTATCAGGATACAGAAAACTGGATGAACGGTGTGACCTGTGAGACTACTTATGAGGAGGTTGCAAGAACAACGCCTCTCTTATGGGCAGGAAAGGGAATTGGAGTTGTGATTGTAAAAGATCGCTACCAGTAACCCGATGTTTTTCGCCCCCTGTTGCTTAACAAAGCGATAGGGGGTTTTCCTATCTAGGAATATATCCTTTTTTAAATGCATTAAAAAATATTCCAAAACAAATAGAGCATACTCCTCCTAAAAGTCCTGTTTTAAATAATGAAATACTTATTTCGTATAAATATATATCAGCATAAAAATTTAAACAAATATATAATCCAATTATTCCAATTGCAGACACAAAAAATGAAATTTTTTGTGTAAAAATTAATATGTTAAAAGTTTTTTCATCAAAATTTTTGATTAATTCTTTCATTTATGTATACCCCCTTAGATAGAATAATAATACCATCTAAAAGTAATTATTTCAAAGGTAATTATTGGTTATCTATTAGAAAGTCAAGTGCACATTTTTAGAAATATTAGCAATTACCAAAATTGCTGAAAAAAGTGTGAAGAAAACATTTGCTCTAACAAAGTGCAGGTTTTACTTTTTTTTATATAAAGTATTGACTTAGAGTAAACTCTAAATGATATAAAATAAAAAGGAGGAAAAAAAGGTTGAAAATTGGATTAATTAAAAATAAGGAGGAAAAGTTATGAGTAATATTTTAGTAAGTTATTTTTCTGCGAGTGGAGTAACAAAAGGTGTTGCAGAGAAAATTGCAATGCCGTTAATGGAGATTTATTTGAAATTGAGCCAGTTCAAAAATATACTGATGAAGATTTAGATTGGACTAATAAACAAAGTAGATCAACTATTGAAATGAATAATAGATTTTTTAGACCGCCTGTTTTAAACAAGGTATCAAATATTAATGAATATAATACAGTAATAATTGGTTTTCCAGTTTGGTGGTATACAGCTCCTACAATAATAAACACTTTTATTGAAGAAAATAATTTAGAAGGCAAAAATGTTTATGTATTTGTAACAAGTGGAGGTTCTAGTTCTGAAGGAAGCTTTAGAGATTTAAAAAATACTTATTCTAATATTAATTTTATAAGTAGCAAAAGATTTAGAGGAAACGAATCAAAAGAAGAATATATTAATTGGATTAAATAGTAAAAAATAATTATATTAACATGTAGCTATAATTTAAATGGTGGATTAGATATATTATGATACTAAAAAGGCAGATAAGTTATTTGAATTTATCTGCTTTTTATTATATAATCCGACTAAAATAGGAATATATGATATCATATAAAAATATTTTTTAATTTGTATATAAGAATAAAAAATTAAAGTGGAGACTAATGATGTTAGAAATAAGAGAAGAAAATAAAAAAGATTTTGATGAAGTATATAATGTAATTAAAACTGCATTTAAAACAGCTGAACATAGTGATGGAAATGAGCAAGATTTAGTGGTAGATTTAAGAAAAAGTGATAATTTTATTCCAGAATTATCATTAGTAGCAGTACAAGATAATAAAGTAGTTGGCTATATATTGTTTACTAAAATAAAAATAGGAAACTTTGAAGAATTAGCGCTTGCTCCATTAGCAGTATTACCTAAATATCAAAAACAAGGAATTGGAAGTAAGTTAATAGAAAAAGGGCATATTATTGCAAAAAAATTGGGATATCATTATTCTATTGTTTTAGGTAGTGACAAATATTATTCTAAATTTGGTTATATTCCTGCAATACAATATGGAATAAAGGCTCCTTTTGAGGTAGAAGATAAAAATTTTATGGCTATAGAATTAAACAATACAGATAAAAAAATAAAAGGTAAAGTGGAATATGCAAAAGAATTTGGAATATGAAAAAATAATATAAAATTGATTTTTTAAAATGAACACTTTAAAAAAGATTTACATAACATATAATTAAAGGAGGGAATTTATATGTGTAGATCTTCATGTTCAAATAACAATGATTGTCGTTGTCGTTCAAATAATTGTCAGTCTAATACAGGCTATTCAAATAGTTGTAATAGGACTGTTTATAATACAAATGGATTTGAGAGCTATAGTTATGCAAATGCTTATGTTCCAAATCAAGTTTTAGGTACGCCTTTTTCACCAATGCAAGGTTTACAGAATGGAACTATGTTTCCAGAATTAGTAAGACCGTATTATCCAGGCGAATCTTTAGAGCAAATGAATTATCTAAGATATGGAAGAAGAGGAGGCTGTTGTAATAATGGATAGAGAAAATTGTAGAAATAGGGAAGAACTTATGAATCAGTTAATGGCTTATAAATTTGCTATTAATGATATGAGTTTATTTTTAAATACTCATCCAGATGATGAAAGAGCCTTAAAATATCATAATGAGTATGTATGTGAGTTTAATAAAATTAAAGAAGAATATGAAAGAAACTATGGCCCAATTACTTTTGAAACTGAAATGGACTCATGGCAATGGGTTTCAGATAGATGGCCTTGGGAAGTGGAGGTGTAATATTTTATGTGGACTTATAGTAGAAATTTACAATATCCAATAAATATAAAATGCAGAAATCCAAAGCTTGCCAAAGTAATAATTAGTCAATATGGTGGACCAGATGGTGAACTTGGAGCATCACTAAGATATTTATCTCAAAAATTTAGTATGCCAGAGAAAAAAGCAATGGCCACATTAAATGATATAGGCACAGAGGAATTAGCGCATTTAGAAATGGTTGGAACTTTGGTTCATCAGTTAGTGGATGGGGCATCAGCAGAAGAGATGGAGAAGGCTGGGCTTGGTGATTATTATACTGACCACGGTTGGGGAGTTTTCCCACAGGCAGCAGCCGGATTTCCATGGAATGCTGTATCAATAGCTGTAAAAAGCGACCCTGTGGCTGATTTAACAGAAGATTTGGCAGCAGATAAAGAAGATTTTTAGTGCAACACATAATAAAATTTTAAGAAAAATACCTTGAAAAGCTTTAATTTAAAGGAAAATATTGATTTTAATAAGTTAATGGTTGCATTAATTACCTTTTTAATCTAAATAAGGTAGAAAAAAGCAACCTAAAATATCGGTTGTATAAATAGGAGAAATAACTACAAAAATAAGCATTATCGTATTTTCGATAATGTTTATTATTTTACCTAAAAATTTAAAAAAAATAGTAAAAAATATTACTTTTTAAAATAGGTCTTAAAAATAGACCTATATAAAAAATCTCAAAAAATATCAAAAAAATAGATAAATTTGACTATGAAAATAGAAAGAAAGGGGGAACTAAAGTTTGAGTGAAGAAAACAAAATAGGATATTATGCGGTTATACCATCTACTGTTTTATTTAATAATGAATTAAAGCCAAATGAAAAATTACTATATGCTGTTATAACAGTTTTATCAAATAAAGAAGGATATTGTTATGCTTCCAATTCTTATTTAGGAAAGTTATTTAATGTTATACCACATACAATTTCTATATGGGTTTCTAATCTTAAAAATAAGGGCTTCCTATATGTAGATATAATAACTGATGAAAAAGGGGAAGTGCTTCAACGAAGAATCTACCCAAATGATACCCCCTATGTCATAAATAAAACAGGGGGTATGTTTCAAAAAGGACAATATAATATTATAAGTAATAATAAGATAGATAGATTTTTTAATTATATTATAAATAATAAAGAGGAATTTCCAGCAGAATTTTCAAAAGTAGATTTTAAT
>CALXVK010000040.1 GCA_944391975.1 uncultured Clostridia bacterium | reverse complement strand
ACTGCTAATGCATCTATACTAGTTGCAATACTTAATAAAGTTATTTCTTTAAAATCATATTTTGCCCCTTCTATTTCTTTTATTTCAAAGGCCTCACAAATCATCTTTCCACCAATTGCAACAAGTAAAATAAATGCAAATAAATTATCTACTGCATCAATAAATCTTGCAAAATTTATTCCAAGTAACCATCCGAATCATCGCCATAAATGCTTGAAAACTACCAAAAAAAATTGCAATAGTCCATGCATATTTATAATCTTTTTTATGCATTTTTAATCCTTTACAAAGTGCTACTGCAAAAGCATCCATAGCAAGTCCAAATGCAATTAAAAAAATCTGAATAAAACTCATAAAAATTCTCCTACACTTATTTTTATAATTTTATTCAGATTAAATCTATATATTAAATATTTTTACTTTTCACCTAAAATAATTTCTTGTTCTATTTCTTCTGTACCTCGTATTATATTTAAAATTATTTTATCACCTGGATTTTTAGTATACAAATACTCTGTTAATTGTTGCATTTTTGTTATTTGATTATTATCTGTTGCTCTAATTATATCTCCTGAATTTATTACATCTATACATGGACTATTTTCAAATATTTGCTCTATATAAACTCCACTTTCTATTTCAACTCCTAGATTTAAATATTTAATTACATCATAATCAAATCCACTTATTCCTAAATATGCTTCTTTAAACTCTCCGTCTTGTTCTAATCTTTGAATTATATTTTTAACTCTATTTATTGGAATAACTGAATTCAACTTACTTGAAGTAATTCCTAGTAATTCTCCTGAAGAATTTAATATTGGACTTCCTGTTTGTGATGCTTCAATATTTGAATTTATCTTTATGACATCTTCAATATATGTTGCACTATTATCTTCATTTACTATTTTATAAGTTTTATTTATTTCACTAATAATTCCTGTTTGAATCTTTTGATTAAAATCATATCCATTTGGATTACTTACCATATATATCTCTTCACCTAAATTAACAGTATCTGAATTGCCAAGTTCTAAAGTTATTAAATTATTAGAAGCTATTTTTATTATTGCAATATCCATTACTTGATCTGTCCAAATAACTTGTGCAACAAACTCATTTCCATTTTTTAAAGTTACATAAACATTTCCCCCCTCTTCTCCAACCACAGATTGATTTGTTAAAATATATCCATCTGATGTTACTATTATTCCACTTCCTATCCCCAGTTTTTCTTCTGAATTTTCTACAAAAATTGATGTACTTGCTTCATTTAATTTTGAAATTCCGAACTACTGAATAAATACTATTTTTCATTAGATTTTCTATATTAAATTCATTTGCAATTGCATCAGTCCCAGTTTCTTCTGTTTCTTCAGTATAAACAGAATAATTTTCATTTATTCTACTCACCAAATTAAGTAAAATTACAATAATAACCATAAGAAATAATATTATTATAAAAGTTCCAAAATAATTAGATTTTCTTTTTTCATAATACATTTTTTTACTCTCCTATTAATATAATATTTCATATTTTTGCCAAAAAAATTATAATCTATACATATCAATTTTTTGTCTTTAAGTATTGATTTTTTTAATTAATATTAATATAATTAGTTAAAATTAAAGTGATAAAATGGAGTAAAAGGATGGAAAAAAGATTATATAATTTAAGCAACCCTCAAAAATCATTATTACTAACAGAACAATATTTTCAAGGTTCTAATATAAATAACATTTGTGGTACAGCAATTATAAATAATATTTTAGACTTTGAAAGTTTAGAAAAAGCTATAAATGAAGTTATAGAAAAAAATGATAGTTTTTTAACAAAACTCGAAAAAAAAGATGGAACATATGTACAATTTATTAAAAAATATAAATATACAAAAATTGAACTTGTTAGACTTAACTCTATAGATGAACTTTCAACCTTAGAAAATGCAACTTTAAGCAATGTTTTTGATATAGAAAATAAATTATTTGAATTTAAAATGTTTGAATTTCCAGATCAAACTGGAGGTTTTTTACTTAATATTCATCACATAATTGCTGATGGATGGTCATTGGGATTAGTATGCAGAAAAGTAATGCTTGCATATTCTAAAATTACGGGAGAAGAAATAGAAGATATTTCTTCATCTTATATTGATTATCTAAATTCAGAACAAGACTATGTAAAATCATCTAAATTTGAAAATGATAAAAATTACTGGTCATCTGTATTTGAAACAATACCTGAAACAGTCACTATTCCAGGTTCTTTAAACTCTAATGAAATTTCAAGTAAAGCTAACCGTAAAGAATTTATATTATCAAAATCATTAGTTAGCTCTATTCAGGATTTTTGCGCTCAAAATAAAATTTCTATTTTTAATTTCTTTACAGCTATTTTATCAATTTATATGTATAAAATAAATAATATAAATGATTTTGTAATAGGTACACCTATTTTAAATAGAACTAATTTCAAAGAGAAAAAAACAATCGGAATGTTTGTAAATGTTGTACCTCTTAGAATCAAAATTGATAATCAAAATAATTTTATTGATTTTGCAAATTCTATAGCTCATATTTCAAAAGATATGTTAAGACATCAAAAATACTCTTATACAAATATATTAGAAGATTTAAGAAAAACCGATTCTTCTATCCCTGGATTATATAATATAGTTTTATCATATCAATTAACGAAAGCAAATAATGTTTCAAAATACAGCTATACAACTCGTTGGGCTTTTAATGGAAATTGTAGTGAAGATATTGAAATTCAAATTTATGATTTAGATGAAACTGGAAGTTTAAATCTCGCTTTTGATTATAAGATAGATAAATATATTGAAAAAGATATTGAAAATCTTTATAACAGACTTTTATATATAATTAAACAAATTTTAGAAATACCTGATATTAATATTAAAAATATTCAAATAACTTTTCCGGAAGAGAAAGACGAAATTTTAAAGATTAATTCAAATACAAAGTTTAATTTATCTAAAAATTTTGTGCAAATATTTGAGGAACATGTTAAAAATGGACCTAATCACATCGCTGTTATAGATTCATATGGTGAAATTTCATATTTAGAATTAAACAATTTAGCAAATAGAATTGCGAACTTTTTAAAAACTAAAAATGTAAAACAAAATTCAATAATTTCAATAAGTATGTCTAGAACTAGATTCTTTATTGCAAGTATTATAGCTACTTTAAAACTAGGATGTTGCTACTTACCTATTTCTACACAATATCCATTAGAAAGAATAGATTTTATTATAAAAGACAGCAATTCTAGTTTTCTTTTAACTGATTATGAGATAAAAATTGAATTTAAAAATTCTATAAATATTAATAATATTGATCTTAACAATTACTCTGATGAAAATCTAAATACAAATATTTCACTTGATGACTTAGCCTATGTTATTTATACTTCAGGATCAACAGGAAATCCCAAAGGTGTAATGTTAAAACATTCAAATTTATTAAATTTTGTATACAATTTTAATAATCAATTTGAACATAAATTTTCATTTGATGATAATTGTTTATCATTAACAAATATTTCATTTGATGTTAGTGTATGTGAAATATTTACACCTCTTATTTTCAGCTCATGTTTGGTTTTATACCCTGAAAATACATTAACTAATATTCCTCTTCTATGCGAAATATTAAGTAAAAATAAAATTACATTTTTATATTTACCACCTAGTTTAATATCTTCTACTTATAATTTTATAAAAGATAACAATATTGATTTTTTTGTAAATAAAATGCTTGTTGGAGTTGAGCCAATAAAAAATAAAACTTTAAATGATTTTTATACTTTAAATAAAAACATAGAAATTGTAAATGGGTATGGACCTACTGAAACCACTATCTGTTGCACATTTTTTAAACATAAACACACATCAAAAGCTTATGAAAATGAAATAGTACCTATTGGAAAACCACTTGCTAATAATGAATTATTAATTTTAAATAATGATCTAAATTTGGTTCCTATAAATACTTTTGGCGAAATTTATATATCAGGAGAAAATGTTTCTAAAGGATATATTAATAGACCAGACAATAATAAATCCTCTTTTATTAAAATAAATGAGAAAATTTTTTATAAAACTGGAGATATTGCAGTTTTAAATGATGATAAAAATATTCGTTTTAAAGGGCGTAATGATTCTCAAATAAAATTTAGAGGAAATAGAATTGAATTAAATGAAATTAATAATAATATTCAAAAAATACCTGGCGTTATAAATAGTATTACATCTATAAAACAAATAAATAATACCGATTATCTATGCTCTTACATCGCAACAAGTAAAAAAATAGATGATAAATATGTAAAAGATTACTTGAAAAATATATTACCTCATTATATGATTCCAACTCATATTATGATTTTAAAAGAATTTCCATTAACACCAAATGGAAAAATAGATAAAAAATCATTACCAGATTTTCAGATAAAAGAAAATGCTATTCATTTACCAGAGACTGAAACTGAAAAATGTATTACTAAAATATTAGAAAAAAAATTACAACTTAAAATTAAAGATATTTCTGAAAATATTTTTGATTTAGGAGCCGATTCTTTAATTGCAATTGAATTAGTAAGTGAAATATATTCTAAATTAGATAAAAAGATTACAATTCAGGATATTTTTAAAAATCCATCTATTTTAGAACTTAGCAAATTTATTGATAATACAGCTCTTGCTAATAAAGATATAAAAATAAATCATGTTACAAATAAGGATTCTTACCCTATTTCAGCTATACAAGAAGGTATCTATTACTCTTCTACTCTATCTGATAATACTGTTTATAATATGACTGGTGGAATAGAAATATTTAGTAAAGTAGATAAAAATAAACTAAAAAAATGTTTTAATGAACTTATAAAAAAACACGCGTCATTTAGAACAAAATTTGAATTTGAAGATGGAACTATAGTTCAAAAAATATTACCTAAAGTCAATATTGAAATTGAAGAAATTAATGGATCTAATATCTCAAAAAATAAACTTTTTAACAATTTTGACAGAAAATTTGATTTTTCAGTTGCGCCTCTTTTAAGAGTTGGATTAGCTAAAATTTCTGAAAATCATTATATTATTTTAATAAGCACACACCATATAGTTGCAGATGGATATTCATTTAAAATATTTATAGAAGATTTTTGTAAATTATATAATGGCCAAAAAATAGATAGTCCTAAAATAGATTATATAGATTATTCTGAATTTGAAAAAAATGGATTTGAAAACGGAGCATTCGAAGAAGCAGAAAATTATTGGGTTACAAAATTAAAAGATAATATTCCAATTTTAAATTTACCTACTAATTTTGCTAGACCATCTTCTTTTACATATGCTGGTTCTAGAATATCTAAAACTATAAATAAATCTTTATCAAAAAGCATTTTAAATTTTTGTAAAGAAAATGGTATAACTCCTTTTATGTTTATGATTTCAGTTTATTATATCTTGCTTTATAAATATTCGAATAATGCCGAAATATTAGTTGGAACACCTGCATCAAATAGAACATTTCATGAAACTTCAGATATTATTGGTATGTTTGTAAATACTTTAGTTTTTAAAGCAACTATAAATGATGATGATAATTTTATAGAATTATTAAAAAATATAAAAGAAATTTCATTAGAAAACTTTAAATACCAAAATTACCCTTTTAGTAAGCTTATCAAAAAGTTAAATATTAAAAGAGATCCTAGTAGAAATGTTTTATTTGATACTATGTTTATATATCAAAATAATGGTATGCCTGATTTAAGTTTACTAGGAAAAGCTAATTATATATTACCAGATTCTAAAACTTCAAAATTTGATTTAAGTTTAGAAGTTGTACCAAATGAATCAACTATGGAATTAAATTTTGAATATTGTACAGATTTATTTACAAAAGAATTTATAAAAGATTTATCTGAAAACTATATTCAACTTATTAAAAATGTTTTAAAAGTTCCAGACAATTTAATAAAAAATATAGATATTTTACCTAAAACTGAAAAAAATAGGATTTTATATTATTTAAATAAAACTGAACTTTCATATCCAAATAATAAAACTATTCCTGAGCTATTTGAACAACAAGTTTTAAAAACACCTGATAAAATAGCTGCTGTTTTTGAAGATACATCTCTAAGTTTTGAAGAGTTAAATAAAAAAGCAAATGCATTGGCGCATTATTTGAAAAATAATGGAATAACTCGTGGTAACATAGTTGGCATTTTATTAAATCGTTCAATTGAAATGTTAATTTGTATATTTGCTATTTTAAAATCAGGTGCGGCATATGTTCCTATTGATCCAAATTATCCTGAACATCGTATAAAATACATACTAGAAAATAGTTTTATAAAAATAGTTTTAAGTGAAGAAAGCTTAATAAATAAATTTGATATAAATAGTCAAATTATAAATGCAAAATTATCTAATAAAAATATTTATAATAATAATTTATATGAAAATTTAAATATAAAAATATCTCCTGACGATTTGTCATATATTATCTACACATCAGGATCAACTGGAAATCCTAAAGGGGTAATGCTTACACATAAAGGAGTAGTAAACCTAATATACAGCATAAAAAATAGATTTAAATTTAATAATAATTATAATATGGTTTCTCTTACTACTATTTGTTTTGACATATTTGTTTTTGAATCTATTTATCCTCTTTGTACAGGAATGACAACTGTAATAACCAATTCAGATGAACAAAATATTCCTCAATTTTTGAACAAATTGTGCAAAAAAAATAATGTTAAAATACTACAAACTACACCTTCAAGATTAGGATTATTATTAAATGATGAAAACTCTTTAGATTTTATAAGAAATGCAAAATACATTGTTATGGGTGGAGAAGCAGTTCCTCCTAACTTAATAAAAAAATTAAAAAACTTAACTAATGCACGATTAATAAACGGATATGGGCCAACAGAATGCACAGTATATGCTTCTTTTAAAGATTTAACTGATACTGATGAAATAAATATTGGTACTCCAGTTGCAAATTCACATATGTATATTTTAGACAATAATATGAATGTGCTTCCTATTGGTGTTCCTGGAAATTTATATATAAGTGGTGATGGTGTTGGAAAAGGATATTTAAATAGAGATAATTTAACAGAAGAAAAATTTATAAATGATCTATTTAATCCTGGAAAAATTATGTATGATACTGGTGATGTTGCTAAATTTATGCCAAATGGAGATGTTTATTATATTGGAAGATCTGATTTTCAAGTAAAAATTCATGGTCTTCGTATAGAACTTGAAGAAATAGAAAAACAAATTTCAAGTTTTAAAAATATCTCTACATCTGCTGTTTGTGTAAAAAAAGACTCTTCTCAAAGAGACATATTATGTGCATATTTTATAGCAGATAGAATAATTTCTATAAATAATTTAAAAGAATATTTAAGGAAAAAGCTTCCTACATATATGATACCACTATATTTTAAGCAAATAACTGAATTTAAACATACTCCAAATGGAAAAATTGATAGAAAAAATCTACCAACACCCGAATTTGCAAAAAACATTACAAAAATAATCAGTCCTGAAACTGAAACTGAAAAACTTTTAACAAAGATTGTGCAAAATATATTAGCAATAAATCCAATTAGCATTACTGATAATTTATTTGATTTAGGTGCAGACTCATTAACTGCTTTGCGTTTACAGATTGATTTATTAAGTGAAGGCATAAATGTACCATATTCAGATATTTTTAAATATAATACAATAAAAGATTTAGCTCTTAGAATAGATTCAAATATTAATACAGAAGTAACTTTACATGATGATAATTATGATTATACAAAAATTAATGACTTATTAAGTAAAAATAATATAAAAAATATTCAAGAATTAAAATATGAAAAATTGGGTAATGTAATTTTAACAGGTGCTACAGGATTTTTAGGAATACATATTTTAAATGAAATTTTATCCACTTCTCAATCTATTGTATATTGTCTAATTAGAAAAGGAAATAATGGATTAAGTATAGAGGATAAATTAAAAGACAGATTAAATTCATATTTTGGAAATAAGTTTGATAATGAACTTGGAAAAAGAATAATTCCAATTGAAAGTAATATTTGTGATGAAAATTTAGAATTGTCTAAATATAATTACGATTTTTTAAAAGAAAATTCTACTTGTATAATTAATTGTGCAGCAAACGTAAAACACTATGGATATTATAGTGATTTTGAAAATGTAAATGTTATCGGAACTAAAAATTTAATTAAATTAGCTATATCTGGAAATTTAAAATTTATCCAAATTTCTACTGCAAGTGTATCAGGTAATACTCTTGTTGGAGAAAAATCAAAATTAAATAATTTAGGTGGTATTGTAAATTACAATGAACAGAGCTTTTTTAAAGGACAATCTTTTGAAAATGTATATGTATATAGTAAATTTGAAGCAGAAAAGCTTGTATTTGAAAATATAATTAATAATGGACTAAATGGTTTAGTATTAAGAGTTGGATATATTACACCTAGATATTCAGACGGTATGTTTCAAATCAACAAACTTGATAATGCACATTTTAACAGAATTCAAACATTTATAAAATTAAGAGTTATCCCTAAATACTTACAAGATTTTCCTGTTGAATTTACGCCTGTTGATTACTTGGCAAAAGCCATTATAAAGTCAATTCAATATTACAATAATAAAATAAATGTCTTGCATTTATATAATCCTAATCATATAATAATAAAGGAATTTATTAAAATTATTAATAAAGATATTAATATAATTTCTGATGACAAATTTAAAAATTATTTAAAACAAATCTTAAAAGATTCATCAAAGAGAAATATCATTTCTTCAATAATTAATGATTTAGATGAAGATTTTAATATAGTTTATTCATCAGATATTAGATTAAATAATGATTTTACTATTGAATTTTTAAATAAGATTGGTTTTAAATGGCCTATTATTGATAAAAAATATATTAATTTAATATTATATTTATTTGATATTTAATTTAGTAATATTATATTTAGGAGGTTCTTATATGAATTTTTCAGCTTGGGCGCTATTAATTTCTAACATCCTTGTAATAACTTTAATATTTGTTTTAAATAAGTTTAAGACCCAAAAAAAATTGACTATATTATTTAACTGTGTTTTTGTATGTCAATTAATATGGAATTCTTTTCTTTTTCTTCAAATTTTACTAGCAGAACCTCTTCATATTCAACCCATTTATTTTGACTATTTCACCTATATTGGAGTTGTGTTTTTACCAGTATTTTTATATATAGCTTCTCAAGTATTCACAAAACCAAATTTTAAAATAAAAAAATATCATTTATTACTATTTTTCATACCAATATTATCTTTACTAATAATATGGACAAATGATTTTCATCATTTATTTTATAAATACTATTCTATTTATATGACCGAATATGTTACTGGTCCATATGCAATGATACATTTACTTTATACTTATTCTTTATTAATTATAAGTTTAGTTACATTATTAAAATATTCTATAAAACAAAGGAAAAAATTATCAGCACAAAGCACATTATTTTTACTTGCATTAGCAATTCCAGTTGTTGTTAATATTATTGGTATACTTGGACTAGCTGAAATAACTATTTATTATACACCAATAACATTTTCAATAAGCTTTTTATTATTGTTTATTGCAATCTTTAAATTTGATTTTTTAAATATTAATACAATTGCTACTCAATTTATTATTAGAGCTATAACAGATAGTTATTTAGTTTTAAATAGAGATAATGAAATAACTCTATGTAATGAAGTTTTTTTAAACAATTTTTCTTTTAATAAAGAAAATCTATTAAACCATAATATTTTTAATATAAAAGAAATTCAGACAGAATTTTCAAAAGATGATTTAGAAATCTGTATAGAGCTAGTAAAAACAACTAAAAAGAAAATATCAACAGAAAAATATTTTAAAAGAATTGATAAATATTTTTCAATAGACATTTCCCCTATCTTAAAGAATGATACTTATATTGGAACATTAATAATATTAAAAGATGTAACTGAAAAAGAACATGATAAATTACAAATAAAAGCAAATCAAGATTTATTAGTTGAACAAGAACGTTTAGCTTCACTAGGTCAGATGATTGGTGGAATCGCTCATAACTTAAAAACACCTATATTTTCTATTGCTGGCGGTTTAGAAGGTCTTTCTGATTTAATAAAAGAATTCGATGAATCAATTGATGATCCTGAGGTTACAAGCCAAGATATGCATGATATTGCAAAAGATATGAATGTTTGGATTACAAAATTAAGAGAACATGTTTCCTACATGTCTGATGTAATAACAACTGTTAAAGGTCAAACTGTTACAATGAGTGAATCTCAAAATGCAAAATTCACAGTTAAAGAATTATTTGATCATGTAGTAATTTTAATGCAACATGAATTAAAAGAAAAACTAACCACTTTAAATATATCAAATAATGTTCCTTATAATTCTTCAATTTATGGAAATATTAACAGTTTAGTACAAGTTATAAATAACCTCATATCAAACGCAATTGAAGCATATTTAAACACTGATAGAGATAGAATTATCAATTTATCTGCAAATTATAATGAATCTGATAAAAATATTATTATTTCAATTGAAGACTTTGGACCTGGACTTCCAGAAAAAGTTCAAGAAAAAGTTTTCAAAGAAATGATAACAACAAAAGGTAAATATGGAACTGGACTTGGTTTATTTATGTCATATTCAAATATAAAAGCTCATTTTAAAGGAGAACTTTCTTTTAAAACAGAAAAAGATAAAGGAACAACATTTATAATATCAATACCAAGCGCATAATTTTAAGTGACATAGCTCAATATGAACTATGTCACTTTTTTGCTTTAAAACTCTTGACTTTATTTGGATTTAAATAGATAATTAAATATATTATTGGATTAATTTTACCAAAGATTATAAGGGGTGCTAATAAAAATGAATACACTATTTTACTCATTTACAATTGGTATATTACTTGCAATAAATTTAATACTTCTTATTTATTTTTTGAAAAAAATAAATAAAACACAATTACAACAAATATTCTGTATTGATATGATTTTAATGATTACATCATGTGTATTTGTTTTTCTTCAAATGCAATTATCTGGACCTTTAAATATAGAGCCACTTTATTTTGCAAATTTTTATTATATTGGAATTGTTTTCTTTCCTATTGCTCTTTACTTTACAGTTTCAATATTTATAAATATTAAAATAGAATTCAAAAAATCTTATTTACTATTATTTATTGTTCCAATAATTTGTTTACTTGGATTATGGACAAATGATAAATACAAATTATTTTTTGAAAACTATGATATAAAAATTGATAATTGCGAGTTTGGACCATTATTTATATTAAATGAGATATATTCAAATATTTTATATATAACATCAATTATAAAATTATTAAAATATTTTGGAAAAAATTCAGGATTATATGCTGGTCAATTAAATTTATTTTTAGTTGGAATAATATTTCCATTTTTACTAAATGTGCTTGGAATCTTAAGAATGATAGATGTAACGATTTATATAACGCCAATAGCTCTTTCAATATCTTTAATATGTTTTACACTTGCACTATTTAGATTTCAGCTTTTAGATACATTACCTATTGCGCTAACCAAAATTGTTGACAGAATTTCAGATGGATATATTGTATTAAACGAAAAAAATATTATTACTGATCACAATTTTCCATTTTTACAAATTTTTGAAATTGAAAATATAGAAATAGATTCAAGACATTTATTTGACTTAATTAATCTAGATTCATTTAATGGATTAGATGAAGAAACAGCTATAAGTGCTCTAAAATCTGTTAGGGATTCTAATGAAACTTTGATTTTCGAACAAGAATTTTATAACTTAAAAAAATATTTAAGATTTGAAATAAATTGTATTAGAAATAATAACATATTTATAGGATCACTTATTTTAGTAAAAGATGTTACTGAACATCATAAAGATTTAGAAATTATAAAATCAAACCAAAATATGCTTATTGAAAAAGAACGTTTAGCATCTTTAGGCCAATTAATCGGAGGAGTTGCACATAATCTAAAAACTCCAATATTTTCAATAAGCGGAGCAACTGAAGGATTAAATGATTTAATTGAAGAATATAAATCATCTATAACAGACGAAACAGTTACTGTTCAAGATCATTTAGAAATTGCTCATGATATGTCAGTTTGGGTTGGTAAAATTAAAGAATATTTAGAATACATGTCTGATGTTGTTAATGCTATTAGAGGACAAGCTGCATCATTTACAGATAACACATTTGAAACATTTACCATAGATGAACTTATAAAAAAAGTAAATATCTTGATGAAACATGAATTACAACAAGCACTTGTAACTTTAAATGTTAGCTATAATTTAACTAAAGAAATAAAACTACAAGGAAATATTAATAGTTTGATACAAATTATAAATAATTTAATTTCAAATGCAATTCAATCATATGAAGGTGTACCAAATAAAACTATTGATATGAATATTTCTAATACAGAAAATAATTTAAAAATTACAATAACTGATTATGGAACTGGTGTTGCACCGGAAGTTAAAGATAAACTTTTTAAAGAAATAATTTCAAACAAAGGAAAAAATGGAACTGGCCTTGGACTTTTCATTTCATATTCAAATTTAAAAACACAATTCAATGGAGATTTAAAATTTGATTCTGAATTAGGAAAAGGTTCAACTTTTGAAATAATATTACCTATTTAAATATTAAAGGAGGTCTAAAATGCGTCATTCTGAACAAAATATAGAACAAAAGCCATATAAAATTATCGCAGTTGACGATGAACGTGGAATAATTGATTCACTTTCAGTTTTTTTAAAACGTTCTGGATACCAATTAACTGGAATAACAGACCCATTAGAGGCAATAGAAAGAGTTAAGAATGAACACTTTGATTTAATGCTTCTTGACTTTATTATGACTCCAATACATGGTGATAAAGTTGTAGAAGAAATCAGAAAATTTAATCAAAGTTTATATATATTATTACTAACAGGACATAAAGATTTAGCCCCACCGCTTGAAACAATAAGAAAATTATCAATTCAAGGATATTGTGAAAAAAGCGATAAATTTGATCAATTATTATTACTAATTGAATCTGCAATAAAATCAATTGAACAAATGAGAATTATAAATCAAATAAATGCTGAACTTAAGCAATCAAAAGAGGATCTCGAAAAAGCATATTTAGAAAGTATTCAAACCTTAAGATATACTGTTGAAGCAAAAGACCCATATACTAGAGGACATTCTGATAGAGTATCTGCTTATTCTGTTTTAATTGGAAAATATATGAATTTATCTCAAGAAGATTTAAAAAACCTTGAAATTGGTGGCCTTTTCCATGATATAGGAAAAATCGGTGTTCCAGATACTATTCTTTTAAAAGACACTAAATTAACAGATGATGAATATAGTGAAATAAAAAATCATCCTGCAATAGGAAAGCATATACTTTCAAATGCAACAATATTTAAAGATGTACTTCCTATAGTTTATCATCACCATGAAAGATATGATGGTCATGGCTATCCTGGAAAATTAAAAGGCGAAGAAATTCCACTTTTAGCAAGGATAACAGCTGTCGCAGATACTTTTGATGCAATGACTTCAAAACGTTCTTATAGAGATTCACTTCCTTTAGAAAGAGTTAGAGATGAAATTGAGAAATGCTCAGGAACACAATTTGATCCACAAATTGCAAAAGTTTTCTTAGAGATTATTGATAATCACTACGACGAAATATTGGAAATACAGACTAAATATAATTCATAAGGAGGTTTAAAATGACAATTAAAGAAGTTAAAAAATCTGCTAAACTCAATCTAAAAGGATGTTATATTAAGTGCGCTTCTGCAAGTTTATTATATTTTATATTAATTATGATACTAAGTTATTTATTAAATATATTAGAATTAAAACTTACTAATAATACAGTTTCATTAACAATAATCCAAGCTATTTTTGGTATTATCTCATTTGTTTTATCTTATGGACTTATATCAAACATTTTGGAATTATCTGAAGGGAAAACAAAATCAATTACAAAATTTGTTGATAATACAATTCTAAATTTTGTAAAATATATAAAAATTATTCTTCAAGTTTTGCTTAGAATTTTAGTTCCATTATTTATATTTTTACTTTGTATATATTACTTAATAGGAACTTTAATTGCAAATATAAATAATACAAACTTTCTTTGCTTTTACCCTAATTTACTACCATTAGCGATAGCAATTTGTTTGATAAGTTTAGCAATACTTATATATTTCCTTTTAAAATATATACTTACGCCTTTTATCTATTACTCAAATGCACATTTGACTTCAAAAGAGGTCGTCCAAAAATCAGCTGAACTTATGAAAGGTCAAAAATGGAATTATATTTGCCTAATATTATCATTCTTTGGATGGATTTTATTAACAGCATTAATTCTTTATATTTTAAGTTATTTTGTTGATCCAGCTTGGCTTACACCAATAGTTATTTTGTTTTATACATTAATTAGACCTTATGTAATTCAAAGTGAATCAATATTTTTTGAAAATTTAGGAAATACAGAAAATTCAAATAAAGAAAACTAATATTTAGGAATTATATCTTTTTAAAAATAGAGATGTACTATTTGTACATCTCTATTTTTTACACTTTCATAGATAATGAAACTTTATGTTTTTCATTGTCTATCTTTATAACTTTA
>CALXVK010000039.1 GCA_944391975.1 uncultured Clostridia bacterium | reverse complement strand
GAAGTCTGTTCCTATAATTATTCCTACATCTGGCATTTGTGCTAAAGCTTTTTCACCACCACCTGTGCCTAAATCTAAAATAAGTGAATTCTGTTTTGCATATTTTGCAATTTCCTTATAAAAATCCCATGAATTTTCTTGTTCTACTGTGTATTTTATATCTGAAAAATCCCAATTTCCAATTTCTTCATATCTTTTAAATTCTTTTTCTTGCATAATTTTTCCTCTCAAAGTTAAAATAGGGAAGAACCCTTTATGAATTCTGCCTTATAAATTATAAAACTATAATTTACAACAATTTTATACGTATTCCTAAAACTCCATATTCTTTTTCTTGTTCTGGAGAATAGATTTGGTACATTCCTTTAACTTTTTTCTCAATTTCTTCTTTATTATCAAATAATTTTTCAAATAGTTCTTTAAATGTATCAGCTCTATATAATTCAGTTACTTCAGTTAAAATTTTTTCTTTTAAATCAGGTAATAGGGAGAACTCTATTGTATCTACAATTTGTACTTTTCTTCTTTTTTCATCGTATAATCTAAATTCAATAGTTTTTGTTCCATCTTTTATTCTATTAAATGGACTCTCTAATAATTTCATTGAATGTTTCATAATAATCTCCTTTATTTATAATTTTTTACTCACAATATAATCTCTTACAACATAATCGTTTTTTCCATAAAAGTTTAAACCTTTTTTATTAGGACCAAAGACTTCGATATTGATTCTCTTGCAATTAATGCTTTTAAAATATTCTTCTAATTTTTTTAATAAATTTTTACCAATTCCATTTCCACGAATATTGTTTTTAACAATTAATTCAATAACAGAACCAATTTTAGCACAGTCATTTGTTAATTTATCAATGTCATCTTTTTCTTCAACAACACCCATAATTAAGCCATTTACTGTATTGTTTTCTACTTCTAAATAAATTTTTCCATTTTGATTTTTTACTTTATCTATATCCATTTTAAAATATTTTTCTCTATATTCAGGAAGCATTATTTGTGTATGCCAGTTGTCTATATCAATTAAATAATTTTGTAATTCAACTAATAAATCTTTTATTTGTTCATCATATTTTGAATCATATTCTACAATCATAATTAGCCTCCGTTTTAATTAATATAAAATCATTCCAGAACCTAAGTCATCATTTGGTCTTGAGATAAATCCAAGTTTTTCATAAAAATGTTCTTTACCTTTTGAAGCGCCTAAATATGTTCTAATAGCTGGATTAATTTTCTTGTACTCATTTACTTTATCTAATAAATTTTTCATTATACCAGTTCCAATATGTTTATTTTGATATTCTGGAATTACCATTATGTCTTGAATATATAAAAAGATGGTTTTGTCACCAATAATTCTTCCATATCCAATTAATTTTTCATCATCATAAACACATAGGGAATATAATGTGTTTTCTAAAGCAGTTTCAACTATTGAATTTTCTCTTTTGCCCCAACCTACAGAATCTGTTAGAAAATTAAATTCATCTGCAGATGGAGTTTTTTCAATATATTTAATCATATTATGCCTCCGAGATTATAACTTTTAAAATATTAAGTATCTTTTTCTCCTAGATCTTCAGAAAATCTTAAAAGATATCCATCAGGATCTTGAATTAGAAATTCTTTATTTCCAAGTAGTTTATCATCTTGTCTATACCAATTTTCTTCGATATCAAATATTATTTTATAATTTGAATTTTTAAAATTATTATAAATTTCATCTAAATTACTTACTTCTAATTGAAAATTAATTCCATTACCAAAAGGGTAGGTAAGAGGTGCAATTTGCCATTTATCTTTATCAGAAATTTCTTGCAACATAAATTGTATTTCACCTAAACTTAAAAACACAAATTTATTTTCAGGTCTTTCATATTCGATTTTAAATCCAGCTGTTTTATAAAATTTTAAACTGTTTGCTAGATTGCTAACAGAAAGCTCTGGTATGTTTTTACTAAATTCTAAGTAATTTTCATCTCTTATAAGCTCGCTTTCAAAATATCTTTCTTGAAAATCAGTTAAAGCTCTTATTTCAGTATTTGTATAAGTTTTGTTTTCAGGTGCTAAAACCAATTTGTCATCATCGTCATTTGTTCTATGTATTATAGCAATACATTTTCCTTTAAAAGTTTTTAAAGGTTCATATATTCCTAAAATATAACAATCTAATTCTTCACCATCTCCACTTATTGTATTTGGAACATATCCATAATTAATAGGGTAGATGGTTTCATAATTTTTATATTTTGTTCCAATAGGTCTATCAATTTTTACTTCTAAAATTTTATTCAAATATTGTAAATTATCCATTTTATATATCCTTTCAAGTGAAATATTATTGCATATATCCAAAGTAATATTATTCCCATAAAATAAATCTATCTTCAGTTTCAATAATTCTAACAGTTTCGTCAATTGATAAATGTGATGTATCTAATATATTGTTTGAATCATATTTTTTATTTTTGAAATTATTTAAAAGCTCTATACAACGCTCTTTCATTTGTGAATCGATAGGTCTTCCAGAATCTCTTGCAAGTAAAGTAATTTCATCTGCTATCAATACAACAAATTTTACAATATAATCTTTAAAAGTTGTTCTTAAATATTCTAAATCTTTTGGTGTAACAATGTAATTAAAAACAACATCAAATTCATCTTCTAAATAGATTTTAATTATATTTGTACAAACTTTCCAAAAAGTTTCTAGGTGATTGCCATCTTTCCAAGCTTGAGTGTATCCACCTATAACTTGATGATAAATATCATCTCCTTCAACTAGAGTAGATTTATTTTTATTACGTGCAATTTCTCTTGAAACAGTACTTTTTCCGACACCTGCAGGACCAGTAATTATATATAAAGTTGGCATTGACTTAACCTCCTATTAAAATACTTCAAAATCTATGTTTTGATAGTATCACAACAGTTTTTTTATGTCAATCAAATTAAGTAAGTAAATATTAAAACTTTAAATGTTTATATATACTTTTTTTATTTAAGATGTTATAATCTTTGATAAATAATAATTAAATGGAGAATACAATGAAAATTATTTTTTTAGATGTTGATGGAGTATTAAATTCTGATGAATATTTTGATAAGATTAAAAACTTAGATATACAGGGAATAGAAAGAGATATAGATGTAGAAAAAATAAAATTATTAAAAAAAGCGATAGATGCTACTGGTGCAGAAGTTGTATTAAGTTCTTCATGGAGGTATACAAGAAATGCACAATATTTAAAAGAGCTATTATCAAAATATGGAATTTATGTGGATTCTACTCCATATATTCAAAACGAGAGAGGATTAGAGATAAGAAAATGGTTATCTGAACATCAAGATGTAGAAGACTTTGTTATATTAGATGATGAAATTTTTGAGTCTTATGATGAAGAATTAATGAAAAAATTAGTGAAAATATCAAATGGAAATGGTCGTAGCTTTGGAGAAGGATTACTTTTAAGTGATGTAGATAAAATTATTGAAAAGTTAGGAAGAAAGAAAATAAAACAGGAGTTAAATGAAGAAATAGAAAGATAAATTATTAATTAAAGGAGAAATAAAATGAAAATAGGTATTGATTTAGATGGAGTTGTATTTGATTCAGAAAAAGAGTGGAGAATTAATCAAGAATTATATGATATTTTTGATTTAAAGAGAAATAGTAAAGTTGATAATAAAAATATAAGTTGGAAGAAAAGATTTGATTGGACTGATGAAGAAAGAAAAGGTTTTCTAGAAAAATATCATAAAAGAATGATTGAAAAATCTAATCTTATGCCAGGAGCAAAAAGAATTTTAAAATTATTAAAAGAAGATGGACATGATTTAATTTTAATAACTGCAAGAGGTGGAATAAACAAAGATATGATAAAACTAACAGAAGATATTTTAAAAGAAAATGATTTAGATGTTTTTAGTAAAAGCTATTTTGGGGTTAAAGATAAAGCTGAAGTTTGTGTTAAAGAAAAAATTGATCTTATGATAGATGATTCTTATGAGCATTGTAGTAATATAGCAAAAGAAAAAATAAGAACAATTTATTTAAAAGATGCAGCAACATATGATTTAGAAGAAAATGAATATATAAAAGTCCTATATAATTGGGGAGAAATATATAGATATATAAGGGAGATGTAAGATATGAAAATTTTAATGGGAACAAAAAATCCAGGAAAAATTGAAGGAGCAAAAGAGGCTTTTGAAAAATATTTTGAAAATGTAGAGATAGAAGGTGTGCCAGTTAGTTCAGATGTTGGAGATCAACCGATAAATGAAGAAATTTTTGAGGGAGCTAAAAATAGAGTTAAAAATTTAAAAAAGTATGCTAAAGAAAATAATATAGAAGCAGACTTTTTTGTAGCATCAGAAGCTGGAATTACAAATCTTCTTGGAGGAGAGTGGATAGATATAAATGCAGCTGTAATAGAAGATAAAAATGGAGCTCAGAGTGTTGGAACAAGTCAAGGATTTCAAGTTCCAGATAGATATATGGATGAAATAAGAGCTACAGAGCTTGGAAAAGTTATGGACAAAATTTTTAAAGGTCAAGATTTAGGAAAGGGAAAAGGTGGAATAAGTTTCTTAACAAAAGATGTTATTTCAAGAATAGACTTAACAAGAAATGCATTTATCATGGCTTTAATAAAACATATAAATGGAGATATATGGAGATAAAATTCACATAAAACTAAGACTAGAATATTATATATTAAAACAATAGGCTAAATGATTTTAGTCTAATTTTTTTAAGAAGGGATGATAAAATGGCTAAAATTTTAGTATATAATAATTCTACTAACCGTATGGAAGTCTTTTATAGAGAAATAACTAGTGCTATGCCATATATATCAAATAGAACTTTGACTGTTGATGAATTTAGAGGTTCAAGTAATTCAAATATTTTATGGACAGATATAAGATGTATGGAAGCTTGGAATAGTTTTAGATATATATATGGAAGAGGAATTTATGTTGGATATGCATTCAAAAGACCATGGGAAGGTGGCCATGGTAAACAATCACAACATTATGCGGGATTAGCTTTTGATGTTGGTCAAAATTTAACTAATTCAGGAAGAGCAAATATGAGAAATTTAGCTGAAAGTTCTGGAATATGGAATTATGTAGAACCACGGTTATTTAACACCTTCATGGGTTCATTTTGATGAAAGACAGACTGTTAGTGGCTATCCTGTTATAAGAACTGGTAGCAGAGGGGTTTATGTTTGCGTTGCTCAAGATTGTTTGAATAATTTGGGATATAATACTGGCGGATTAGATGGTATTTTTGGAAATCGAACATATTCATCTGTTGTAAGTTATCAAAGAAAAAATGGATTAACTGCTGATGGAATAATTGGAAATAATACTTGGAATACACTTATGAATGAAGTTGTTGGAATGGGTCAAACTTCTACATCTGTTATAACTTATTAAGACTAAATTTCATATTATATAAAAAAATGAAAGGATGTATTTTATGAAATTAGGACTTTGTTTATCAGGTGGTGGGATTAAAGGAGTGGCTCATGTAGGAGCGATAAAAGCTTTAGAAGAAGAAAATATTAAATTTGATGCAATTGCTGGAACATCTGCTGGAAGTATAGTTGCATGTATGTATGCTTGTGATTATACTTCTATGCAGATGTATGATTTTTTTAAAGAATATGCTAAGAAAATTAAATATATTGATTGGAAAAATATATTTACAATAATTTGGGGAGTAATTTCCAAAAGGCAACTTATTATAAGAGGTTTAAAAAGTGGGGAAGTAATTGAAAAAATTGTAAATAAAGTTTGTAATCAAAAAGGATATTATAATATAAATGATATTAAAAAAGAATTGTTGATTCCGGCTGTTGATAGTAAAACAGGAAAACTATTTGTATTTAATTCTTGCAATATTGATAAAGAAACCAAATATGAAAAATATATTTCAAGTGAATCTATTGGAAATGCAGTAAGAGCAAGTTCAAGTTTTCCAGGTATGTTTATTCCATGTGAATACTTAGATACAGAACTTTTAGATGGAGGAATAAAAGAAAATGTCCCATGGGTTGAACTTAAAGCAATTAACTGTGATAAAATTTTAAGTATTGATTTTATAAGTGATGCCACTAACAAATGTTGTGGTGGATTAATTGATATTTTTGGAAGATCTTTAGAACTTATAAATGAAGAATTAACAAGACATGAGCTTGAAAATATTGATTTTTTACATTCGATAAAATTAGAAAATGTTTCTTTACTTGATATAGAAAAAATGCCAGAACTTTTTGAGGAAGGTTATAAACAAACTAAGGAAAATATGTGGAAAATTAAAAATTATTTAAGCTCTTAAATGATTAATTATATAATAAATTCTAAATTTAAATCCGAGTGAAAACCTATTTTAGTAGAAGGCGACACTCGGATTATTTTAAATTAAAAATTTTATTCATAACTTTCAATAAATAAAGCTTTTGCTACATGAGGTAAAACTTCGCTTGGTTCAAACCAACCAGAAGCTTCAACTGTTCCATCTAATCCATTTGGATTTGATATATAAAATTGTCCATTTTCATTTATATCTAAAAGCACCATATAATGAGAAGCTTCTGTCCAAATGTTTTCATTTTCGCTATCTAAACAAATTAAAATAGGTCTACCAGTTTTAAGCCAATCTGATATGTATTTTGTATTTATTACAGATGTATCAAAATAAAATTCTGTGCATTCAATTCCAAGAGAATTTATGGAATATTCAATATCAGTTGAATCTAGATGAGGATAGTATTTTTCTCTTAAATCTTCTGGAGTATAACTAGAGCCATATCCGCTAGCAATAATAGAAATTGCTGTAATTCCACAACCATTTTCAGTCATTGTTCCGCCCCAATAATCTTTTTCAGCCCAAGAACCTAAATTTTGTTTATATTCAATATATGTTTTGGGATATTGTGTATTTACTGTTGAAAATGTTGTTGTGTATCCATCTGCATTTTGAACTAAAGATTGTCCTAATTGAAGTTCTCTTTCAGGCTCCTGTTCTGGCTCAGGTGCTATTTTAGTTTCACTGTTATTTTCTAATTCACCAGAATATTCTGTTGTTTGAGTAGCTGATTCGGTAGATGTTTTTTCAGGAGATATCCATACACATAAAAAAACAATTGCTACAATTATTAAAATTAATATATATAATCTTCTTTTTTTATAAATTCTTTGTAATAAACTTTTTTTCTTTTTTTTCATAATAACTCCATGTCGAAATTTGTATAATAAGTATTTTATTCAAAAATTTTAATATAATCAATAGTTTAAGAAAAAATTAATAAAATATTTCTTTTATATTAATAAATTTCTGTTATAATATTGTCGGAAGAAGGGGGAGAAATATATGTATAACATTTTAGTTTGTGATGATGATAAAGAAATAGTAAAAGCTATAGAAATATATTTATCAGATGAAGGATATAATGTTTTAAAAGCTGAAAATGGAAAAAAAGCATTAGATATTTTAAAAAATAATCAAGTGCATTTAGCAATTTTAGATATTATGATGCCAGAAATGGATGGAATGGAAGTTTTAGAAAAGATAAGAGAAAAAGATTCAATTCCAGTTATAATGCTTTCTGCAAAATCAGAAGATGAAGATAAAATAAATGGTTTAAATTTAGGTGCAGATGATTATATAACAAAGCCATTTAATTCAGCAGAATTAATAGCTAGAGTAAATGCAAATATTAGACGTTATACATCTTTAGGAACTATTGAAAATAGTAAAACTACATATAAAACAGGTGATTTGATTTTAAATGATGATTTAAAATCAGTTTCAGCAAATGGAAAAGATATTAAACTTACGGCAACAGAATATAATATTTTAAAATTTTTACTTAAAAATAAAGGAAAAGTTTTTTCAATTGAAGAAATTTATAAAAGTGTTTGGAATGAAGAATGTTATGGAGCGGAAAATATTATTGCTGTACATATAAGACATATTAGAGAAAAAATTGAAATTAATCCTAAGGAACCAAAATATTTAAAAGTAATATGGGGGATAGGATATAAGATAGAAAATTTAGATAATTAATAGAAAGGAAGATTTTTATGAGAAATAGCAAACTTTTAAGAGGAATTTGTTATTGTCTAATTCCGATTATGATTTTTCTTATAGCATTTTCATTTTTTTATGAGTTTTATGATGATTATAGTGAAGAATATGGAGAGGAATATTATATTTTAAGTGAAGATGGTACATATTATGAACATTATTCTGAAGATGGAAGTGAAATTATATCTTATATTTCACCTAATGAAAAAGAATTTTTAAATATGCTAGATAATATGACCTTTATGAGTTATTGTGCACCAGTTTTTATACCAGTTTGTACATTACTTCTTTTAGCAATGGTAATCTACTTAGTTATTTCAATTGGACATACAAAACGGAAAAAGTAAAATAGATATAAATGATTTAGATAAAATTCCATATGAAATTTTATTTTTTATCTCATGTATTGTACTTTCTGGAGTTATAGCTATTTTAGAGTATACATCATATAATGATTCTATTTTAAGTTTAAATATGGTTCTTGGAAATTGGATAACTGCTTATCTAGTACGGATATGTTGTTATTTTAATAAATACAGTTACTTTAATTAAAAGAATAAAAGCTAAAAATTTAATACAAACAACTTTAACAGGTAAGTTTTGCAAATGGTTTTATAATTTATTAAAAAAGATAAAAAAGGAAGTTTATGAAAATGCAAATTTAACAGTAAAATTAGCATTTTTAATTATCTTATATGTATTTGCAATGGTAATGATTCCAGCAGTTGCTGCAGATTTTGGAATTCTAATTGATGTAGTAATTACAGTATGGGCCTTTTATGGAATAGTAAAAAGAATAAATTATTTGAAAAAAATTGAAAATCATTTAAAACTGATATATGAAGGAAATAAAACAGAAAGCCTAAAAAAAGAAGAATTTTCAAGTGAATTTCATAATATGATTTCTTATGTAAATGATATATCAAATGGATTTGAAAATGCAGTAGAACAAGGAATTAAGAGTGAAAGATTAAAAACTGAGTTAATAACAAATGTATCACATGATATAAAAACTCCATTAACTTCAATTATAAATTATGTTGATTTATTAAAAAAAGAAAATATTGAAGGTGATAAAGCAAAAGAGTATATTGAAATTATAGATAATAAATCACAAAGATTAAAAAAATTAATTCTTGATTTAGTAGAAGCTTCAAAAGCTTCATCAGGAAATATTAAACTTAATTTAGAAATTTTAAGCTTATCAGAACTTTTAAATCAATCAATTGGAGAATTTGAAGATAAATTTAAGGAAAAAGGTTTAGAATTAATAAAGAATATTCCAGAAAAAGAAATTTTTATAAAAGCTGATAGTAGATATATGTATAGAATAATAGAAAATTTATTTGAAAATATTACTAAATATGCTTTAGATAACTCAAGAGTTTATATTGATGTTATTACAGATAATAATTTTGCAAATATTGAAATAAAAAATATTTCTAAAGAAAAATTGAATATAAGTGAAGAAGAGCTAATGCAAAGATTTGTAAGAGGAGAAAAATCTAGAACAACAGAAGGAAATGGATTAGGACTTTCAATTTCTCAAAGTCTTACGGGAATACAGAACGGAGAATTTAAAATAGTAATAGATGGAGACTTATTTAAAGCAAAATTAAAATTCAAAATTGAAAAATAATTTAAGGAGTATTTGTTGAATGCAATAAAAATATATAATATAATGATATAAGTTTTAACATAAGAAGTAGGTGATGCAAATGAAAAAGAAGATAAAAGTTATATTATTAATAATTGTTTTAATTATTATAGCAACTGTTTCATATGTTTGGGTAACTGGTTATAATATGTATACAGAAGCAATTGCAGAAGAATCAATAGAAGATAAGTTCTCTGATATTCAGGAACAAGAAAATTTTACTACAATTGATGAGGTACCAGATATATTTATTCAAGCTGTTGTGGCTGTTGAAGATAAAAGATTTTATGAACATAATGGAGTAGATCTTTTATCTATAGGAAGAGCTGTTATTACAAATATTAGAACATTAGATTTAACAGAAGGCGGAAGTACAATAACTCAACAGATTGCTAAAAATTTATATTTTACTCAAGCAAAGCATTTTAGTAGAAAAGTTGCTGAAATATATGTTGCTAGAGATATAGAGGATATATATTCAAAAGATGAAATTTTAGAAATATATATGAACACAAATTTTTATGGGTCAGGATATTATGGAATTTATGATGCCGCTGTAGGATATTATGAAAAAGAACCATCTGAATTATCAGATTATGAAGCAACTTTATTAGCTGGTGTTCCAAATGCACCAAGTGTATATTCCCCTAAAGTTAATTTGAGTCTAGCAGAACAACGTCAAAGTGTAGTATTAGATAAAATGGTAGAAAGCGGATACATATCTCAAGAAAAAGTAGATGAAATAGAAGCAGAACAAGTAACTAAATAAAAATAAATCCCTCAAGTTGTTTATGAGGGATTTATTCATCTATTTGACTTTTTATTTTATGAGCTTTTTTTCTAATTCTTTGAATAGCTGTATCTACAGATTTTACTTTGCTATCAACCTCTTTTGCAATATCTGCATATGATTTTCCTTGTTTATAATGTTTGAGAACTTGTCTTTCAAAATTACTTAAATTTTCATCAATCTTAGATTCAATTTGAGAAAAATATTCTTTATTTGCGATAGTATCTAGAGGATCTTCAACTAGATTGGCATCTAATATTTCGATAATATCAGAATCTCCTTCATCATATACAGGAGTATTTAATGAAAAAGCAGAATTAAGAGGAATATTTTTTTGTCTATTAGCACTTTTAATCATTGTAATTAATTGTCTTTCAATACACATATTTGCAAAACTTTTAAAAGAGTTTTGCTTATTTTCGTCATAAGATTGAGTAGCCTTATATAGACCAATCATTCCTTCTTGAATGATATCTTCTTTTTCAACACCAACAGCGAAAAATTTGCTAGCTTTCATATTTACAATATTATTGTATTTATTCATTATAAAATCAAGCGCATTTTTATCTCCAAGTTGAATTAATTCTAGTAATTTATTATCAGTCATTTGATTATAGCTTTGTGTTTCAAAAGGTTGATTTTGCATTGTGAAATTTTAGTACCTCCATGTTGATTTTAATTTATGCTTATTATATTTGCAAAAACCCTAAAAGTCAACAATTTTACTGTATAAAATTTGAAATTTTAGCTAAATTTAACATGTTTGAAACATAAATGAAATATTTATCAAATAATATATAAAATACTGGCTATTTTGTAAAAATAAAATAAACCTTGAACTAGTTTTTTCTATATGATAAAATTAAAAAGTCTAAAGAAGAGGAGGTATACAAATGAGTAAAAAAAGTATAGGTTTTTTAATTTTTGCGATAATATTTTTGATTTTAGCAATAGGCGTTTTTATTTATTCAAAAGTTTCAAATAATGATGAAAATCAAAACATAGTAAATAATACAACAAGTCAAGCAGAAGAAAATAAACCAGAAGGTTTTGTTTTTTATGATGAAAATGGAAATGAATTTAGTATTTCAAATTATGAAGGAACACCAATTGCATTAATTTTTTGGAGTTCAGATACAGATTATTCATTTGAAGTTGTTGAGATGATAGAAAAAGTTTATAATGATTATAAAAGTGATGTAACATTTTTGGTTATAAATACTGAAGAAAAATCTGAAGCAATTACAGATACTATTGCAAATATAGGATATTCTTTCCAAATTTATTATGATACAGATAATTTAGCATCAGAGTATTATGATTATTCAAAACTTCCAACTTTAATATTTTTAGAAGCAGATGGAACAAAATCAAATCAAATAGAAGGAGAGATAACAGAAGATTCTTTATTAGCTAATTTAGATATTATTGCTGGTAATTATTAATTATAAAGTATTTATTAAAAAGGCATAGACTAATAGTAAATTTTACTATTAGTCTATGTCTTTTTTTGACCTTTTGAAAAAAAATTAAATTTTTTTCAAAAAACTATTGCAAAATAAAATGTTATATATTAAAATCTAAGTGAAGTGGAGAGAAGTGTCACAAAGTGGTAGATGATAGAAGGGAGGTAAATCTATTGCTAATTGGTGAATATGAGCATTCTCTAGATGCAAAAGGCAGATTAATAATGCCAGCAAAATTTAGAGAAGACTTAGGTGAAAAATTTATAATAACCAAAGGCTTAGATGGATGCTTATTCGTTTTTTCTAGTACTGAGTGGACAAAGTTTGAAGAAAAGCTTGCAACTCTTCCTATTTCAAATAAAGATGCAAGAGCATTTACTAGATTTTTCTTTGCAGGTGCTATGGATTGTGAGTTAGATAAACAAGGTAGATTTTTAATTTCAAGCAATTTAAGAGAATTTGCCGGACTTACAAAAGATGTAAAAATAATTGGAATGAATTCAAGAGTTGAAATTTGGAGCAAAGAAAAATGGACAGAATGTGATGAAAATATTTCTGCTGATGATATTGCAGAAAAAATGGAGATGCTAGGTATATAATTCATTATTATATATTGCACAAAAGAAAATTTTTAAAATACAAAAGATAAAAAAATAAGAATACAAAAGAAAAAACATACTATTGTATGGAAAACTCAAAAGATTTTATAACTTAAAATTACAAAAGATTTTGTAATTACCAAAGATAAATGTATATAATTTACATCAGTTAAAATTATATAAGTACAAAAGATTTTTAAAATACAAAAGAAGAAAATTAAAATTACCAAAGAAGAAGTTTCGGGAGGGTAAAACCTCCCGAAAGAAGAAAAATCCAGCGAGAGAAAACTTTCTCGCTTATTTTATACAATAGGAAAGTCAATGGATTTTCTGTTATATAAAATATTTGATAATGTATTAAAAAATCAAAAATGAGGGATAGATTTGGAATTTAATCATAAACCTGTTTTATTAAATGAAGTAATAAATGGACTAAATATAAAACCTGATGGAATATATGTAGATGGAACTTTAGGAGGAGCAGGACATAGTATTGAAATTCTTAAAAATATTCCAAAGGGATTGCTTATTGGAATAGATAGGGATGAAGATGCTTTAAAAGCTGCAAAAGAAAAATTAAAAGATTTTCAAAATGTAAAATATGTTCATGGTAATCATGATGATATAAAAGAAATTTTAGAAGATTTAGGAATAGATAGAGTAGATGGAATCTTACTAGACTTAGGTGTTTCTTCATATCAGTTAGATGAAAAAAACAGAGGATTTAGTTATATGCAAGACGCTAAACTTGATATGAGGATGGACAAAACTCAAAAATTAGATGCAGAAACTGTTGTAAATACTTATTCTGAACAAGAATTAGCAAAAATTATTTATGAATATGGGGAAGAAAAATTTTCTAGAAGAATTGCTAAAAATATTTGTGAAGAAAGAAAAAAATGTAAGATTGAAACAACATCTAAATTAGTAGAAATTATAGAAAAGTCAGTACCATTAAAAAATAATGGTCATCCTGCAAAAAGAACTTTTCAAGCATTAAGAATAGAAGTTAACGATGAAATAAAACCATTATATAATTGCATAGAAGATTGTATAGATTGTTTAAAACCTAGTGGAAGACTATGTGTTATAACATTTCATTCATTAGAAGATAGAGCTGTAAAAGAAGCCTTTGTACAAGCACAAGGAGTTTGTACATGTCCACCTGGACTTCCATATTGTATGTGTGGAAAAGTAGAAAAAGGAAAAATAATTACTAAAAAACCAATACTTCCAAGTGAAGAAGAACAAGAAGAAAATACAAGAAGTAGAAGTGCTAAATTAAGAATTTTTGAAAAATCTTAAAATTCAGTTTTAAAGGAGAATAGGAATGTATCAATATGAAACTAGTCCTAGAAAACTAACTGAATATGATATTCCTAAAAAGGAAAAAAAGAAAGCTGCTAAGCCAAAGAAAAGTAAAAAAATGTCTAAAGAAAAAATTATTGAACAAGAAACAAAAATGGCTAAGTTCAATTTTACTATTATACTTATTTTGGCTTTAGGATGCCTTTTATTAATGATGTACAGAAATGTACAAATTAATGAATCTTTTTCAGAAGTTCAGGATATGGAACAACAAATAGCTACTTTGGAAAAGGAAAATAGCCAAATTTCTGTAAATATCCAAAATAGTTTAAATTTAAGCAATATAGAAACTACAGCATCTCATGATTTAGGAATGCAAAAACTAACTAATAGACAAACAGTATATGTTTCATTAGATACAAAAGACTATGTAGAAGTTAGTCCTTCATCTATTACAGAAACAGATGAAGAAGAAAGTTTAGTAAGTAAACTTTGGAATAAATTTTTAGATCTATTTTAAAAATTAAAAAATAATAAAGAAACATTCTCAAATATTAGAATAATATTTCTAGTATTTGAGGATGCTTTTTTTTTATCACATTTTTTTATTTAGAAGAATATTATGTTATAAAACTTTAATTATGATTTGAGGTGTAATAGATGTTTTATAATAATTTAAATACAGCAAGAGCAAATATAAAAGGTGGTAAATTATATCCAAAAATAAGTGGTGTTGTTAATTTTCAAGAGACTAGTAAAGGCGTAGTTGTTACAGCTAAAATTAATGGATTACCACAATCTAAGAATAATTGTAAAGGTAGATTTTTTGGATTTCATATACATGAAGGCAGTTCATGTACTGGTAATCAAAATGATGAGTTTGCAAATGCTAAGACTCATTTAAACCCAAATAATTGTCCTCATCCGTTTCATATTGGAGATTTACCACCTTTAATTGAAAATAATGGTTATGCATATATGA
>CALXVK010000038.1 GCA_944391975.1 uncultured Clostridia bacterium | reverse complement strand
CTATACCATGTCTGATAGCTCCAGCTTGACCAGTAAATCCTCCACCTGTAACTTTACAAATTACATCATATTTTCCTTCTGTGTTTGTAACAGCAAAAGGTTGTTTAACTATTACTTTTAAAATTTCTGTTCCAAAATATTCATCTAAAGTTTTTCCATTAACAACTATATTTCCTTTTCCTTCTGTTAATCTAACTCTAGCAATTGATTTTTTTCTTCTACCTGTTCCTAGGTAAGTTTCTGATTTAGCCATTTTCTACTTTACCTCCCAAACTTCTGGTTTTTGAGCTGCATTTTCATGTTCGCTTCCTGCATAAACTCTAACTTTTTTAATCATTTGTCTTCCAAGTTTTGTATGAGGCAACATTCCTTTTACAGCTAAGAACATTGCTTGTTCTGGTTTTGTTTCCATCATAACTCTAGCTGAAGTTTCTTTCATTCCTCCAATATAACCAGAGTGTCTTCTATAAACTTTTTGATCTAATTTTTTTCCTGTAAATATAGCATCTTTACAATTTATAACTATAACAAAATCTCCCATATCCATATTTGGAGTATATGTTGGTTTGTGTTTTCCTCTTAATAATTTTGCAACTTCAGTAGCAGTTCTACCTACTGGTTTACCAGCTGCATCAATTATATACCATTTTCTTTCGATTTCCCCTGCTTTAGGGCTATATGTAGTATTATTCATGGTATTCTAATACCCTCCTCTAAATTTTAAAAATATTTATATCTAAACTAGTTTTTTGGTTCAAATTACCGGGAAAACCTAAAAACTAATCTACATATTCTTACAATGCTTAACTATTTTAATACAACAACTCTCAAAAGTCAAGTGTTTTAATGAATTTTCTAGCAAAAAATAAATAAGCTATCTTAAAATAGCTTATTTATTTTGTTAATTTCCTTGATAATTATACATAAATCCTGTTCCTTGATTTTCTATAAATCTATCATCTCCTAAAACGCTATATTCCAATGGTTCACTGTCATTAAGTACAAGTGTATAATTATTTTTAATTTCATAAGTTCCAGAACGATCTTTACTTACATCTTGATTTGTTGATTTATATGTATATGTCCCATCTTCTTTTAAATTAATAGTAATTGTTGCACTAACTACTTTAGTATCTATAAATTTATTTCCACTTCCTTTATAATTTCCATAATGTAAAACATTGTCTCCTACATTAAATGTTGTTTTTTTCTCTGAGGTTTCTACTGTTTCATTTTCCGGTACTGATTGTTCTTCATTATCAGAAGTATTTGTTTCTTCTATTTCGTTTGTTTCATTTTTTGAACTAGATTGGTGAACTTTATTTTTTGAAGAATTTGTCTCATTTTTTATAATATTTTGTTTATTACTATTATTACTAATATTTTCAGTATTAACCTCAGAATTTATTATATTTTCATTTTCTTCTCCACATCCTGTAAGTACTAATAACATCATTCCAATTATCAAAATAACACCAATATTTAAAATAATTTTTCTCATATATCCCCTCATATTATCTAATCTTTATTCATATTATTAAAAAGTATCTACTAAAACACTACCATCAGCATTTAAAACTTGATGTTTACCATCTTCTAATGTTACAACCCATTTACCATCTAATAATAATTGATAAGATTCATAAGTATCATCATTTATTTTATTACCTTCAGTATCAATTAAGAAATATGGATTAGAATAACTTTCTACTGTAACCATAGCTAAATTACTATTATTAAAATTTGAAGTTGAATAGTATATATAATCAGAAAGAGCTTCTCCACTTTCATTTGCAATTGCTTTTTGATTTGATAAATCTGTCAAAAATCCATAATTATTATCATTTAAAGTTATTTCACCTTTTCCTACTTGATTTCCTTGTTCATCTATTAATATATAATCAGTTGTAAGTAAACCATCCTCAACACATGCAATACCTTTATCATTAAATCCTGTACCATTAGAGCCAAATTTATTTTCTATAACTACTGTTCCATCTAAATTAATATATTTCATTTCAGAACTCTCAACTACACCTACTAATCCACTCTTTGAAACATCTGTCATTTCAATATATTTTCCAGATTCAATAATAACATTTTCATCTTTATCTATTAACATCAATGAATTGTATGTATTAGAAGAACCACCTTTTACATCAGTTTCAACAACTGCATAGCCATTTTTAAAAGAATGTGTACCAGTTCCATATTTGTCTTCAATTACTAACTCACCTTTTTTGTCAATAAATCCACATGAATGATAATCTCTACTTGTTTGTACCTTTGCAAGTCCAGTTTCAGAATCAAACCCATAAGCAGAAATATATTTAGGTTCTATAACCCATTCTCCTTTATTATTTACATATCCATACTTTTCAGTATCTTCATCTTTTACTGGATATAATTCTTCAGATACTTCTTCTTCTGAAGGATTTTCACTTTCACCATTATCTGTACTGGTTGAATCACCACATCCTGTCAAAATAATTAGCATTGTCATTAACAATACTATAACTCCCAAAAATAAAAATTTTTTTCTCATTTTCATATTATCCCCCTTTTATGAATTCCGGTTCATTTTACCATATAATTTAATTCTTTTCAATTTAATTATAAAAAAATTCCAAGCAGTGACGTTTTTAAAATCACTGCCTGGAATTTGTCTACCTCTTATTCACCATATAGAGGCGTTTAATTTGGAACTAATCTAAAGAACTACCTATAAGCTTATAATTCTTCTGCTCGATTTCCTCCATCCTTTTCAAACCTTCAGTATATTTCTGAGAAGACTGTTTACGAACTTCATTGACTTTTGTTACCATATCATCAATGTAATTCTGCACTGTCTGAAGGTCTTCAATTGCGACTGCCGCAGCATACAACTCTTCTTGTGCAGCAATCATGTTATCATGCAGAAGCTGTGCATTTCCAGTAAGAAGTTTTGAAGTAATACCTCTTATCGTTTTCTGAATGCTTAAAGCTTCTCTCTGCTTAATAGCTGCAACAGCAATCGCATACTGCCACGTCCACATAGGAATAACAAGAGTCTGCACTTCATCAATTTTTTCACAGATAATCTCGTTTCCTCTAATAAGGATAGCAAGTTGTGGAACAGTCTGAAGTGTAGAAACCCTAACTGTTTGAATGCTATACCTCTTTCTCTCCATCCTTTCAATGGCATTTCTGAGGTTATTAGCTTCATCAAGCTCATTCAAATAAAGATCTTCTTTTTTTCCTTTATCCAAATAAACCTGAAGCTTCTCTTTTGCATCTTCAATCATGAGATTCAGTGCAATACAGTACAGTTCAAAATCTTCTATCTGAACATAAGTTGCTTTACCCATTTTCTCATAGATTTTTATGTCTTCCTGGAGATCAATTTTCTGTCTCTCCAGTTCAACACTCACAGCTTGGATATTCTTCATGATTGACTGGTGCTCAGCAAGAGCAATAGCCATCTTTTTTCTTGCCTTCTTTAAAGAAAGCATCTCACGAAGACTGTCAAAAATTCCCCAATCTTTTTCATCAGAAAATTTTTTAACAATCTCCTGCGGATTTCCTGTTTTAAGTGTTGCTACAAGATTAGTAAGTGGCTCAGCAACATTTCCGGCATCTTCAGCCGTATACTTTGATATTATTATCTCCGCATTTTTGGTCATAGGGCTTTCTTTTGCGCTTGCAAAAGTCTGAATATCAGTTGCCTTCATATAATCCACTTCACTTATCCTAGACAAAACCACTTTTTGTTTTCCTTCAGTTAATTCATCAAATGTTCTAGTACTCACTGTGTTTTTGACACGAACATTTGCTAAGGGATTGCTTCCAGTAGTACTATCTTGATTTTCTTCTGGCAAACTCTGATCTTTCCGATACTTACGCATCAAAGATTGAAGCCGAGTTGTAGGCTTTGGAAAGCTACTTTCTGTAACAATCGGCTCTGAAAAAACTTTTGTATTACTCATCTTTTCTTCCTCCACTAATGTTGTCTTTTCTTGCATAAAGTTCCTCCTTAAACTATTAAAATGTTAATTGTTACGTTTTAAATTATAACATATATAATTACTCAATTCAATATTTTATGTAAATCTAGTTTAAAGATAATAAAAAGAATCACCTCCCAGACGAAAATTTTCGCCCAGGAGGTAAAATATCTTATACATTTATTCGGTATCAGATTCTGTATCAGTCTCTGTATTAGAGTTGATTTCAGATCTAGTATCATCATCTATTCTTACTACTTCAACAACCTTGTATGCATCTCTATCATCATAAATTCGATTAAAGATGCTCGGATCTATAGTTGCAACAGATTGACTTCTATATGACTTTTGGCTTAATTTATCATAAAAAATGCTATCACTATCATCAATAGAATTTACGATTTGTTTACCAACATCTGAGTTTGTTTTTAAATAATAATTAAAATTAACCGTTTCTGTTGGATAGAAAAACCTTGCATATTCACTTGTTTCTGATGATACGTAAAAACCTGTGTGTTCAGGTAATACATAAAATGCACTTTCCGGAAAACCATTAGTTCTTACTACCTGTTCTTCAAAATCAGTAACAGGCTCTGTGAAATCGCTTCTTAAAAATCTTTCAATATATTCTTCTGCATTTTCCAGCTCCTGAGAATCTTTAGGATATTCTCCATTATTGACAGTAACAAGCATAAAATCATAGAAATTATCCCAATATATAGTTGATTCAGCTGGATAGAAAATCTTTATATTATTTAAATCCTCATCATCAACACCTAAATTGCTCCATTTCCCTTCTTCTATTACTTCATCAATTACCATCTTAAAATCAATATCATAGTAATCATCTTCATAATATTCAGAAATTAAAATAAGACCAGATTCTTCCATTTCATCTAAATTATCATCATCAGAATTATATGCTATTACAAATGGAGAAAATGCAAATTTTGAATACTCTTCATCATCCTCTTTTGAATAATCAACAATTATATCAGCATCCTCTTTTTCGGAAATCATTTTAATTCTATGAGTAGAGTTTAACCCTGCCTCTTTAAGAGCCGCTGAAAAAGCTTTTTCCATATCATCAGGAGCATATACATTTACACTTATCTTTTCAGAAAAATGTTCCTCATCAATATATCCAAAAATAAGTGCAATTACTATACATATTGCCCAAAAAACAAATCTTTTTTTCCGCATAATCATTCTCCTTTTTTCATATTGCTTTCATTTTCAAGTGTATTTACCAAAGATTTGAATTGCATAACTACTTGTTCTTTATTTTTACCGAGTCTCGCTTCAATCTTCTGACTTTTTAAATATTTCAAAAAATTATCAACAAACTCTGTAAAAACTTGTTTACATTCATCTTCATCGCCATCAGATTCTGTTTCTGTTAATGAAGCATACTGAATTAAAATTTCATATGCTTTGGGAAGATATACTTCAAATAGAAACGCTATTCTTGGATAGCTCGCATTATCTTTCTTTAAAAATTCAATTATTTCCTCAAGTCTTTCAATGCATTTTTGAATCTTTATATTATTTTCCCCAAAATCATTTTCAGATAAAATCTTTTTAAAATTCAGTACATAGTTCTCGGCTATTGATATGTTTTTACTAAAAGTAGTTTCTTCCAATTTCTTTTGTTTTTCTTTTTCCTCTTCTTCCTCTTTTATTCGCTGTATTTCTGCTTGCCTTTCTTCTTCTTTTTGTTTCTCTATTTTTTCTTTTTTCAAAAGCTTATTATATAACAGCTTATCTCTTAAAAAAGGAATTAAAGTTTCAATAACAGAAAAAACAATATCAAGCGCAATCAAAAAAAGTATAAATTGGTATAGTTTCATAAAAATGCTGGCATTGTACACAAAAAAAATTGTATATGCAGTATATCCAACAATTATTCCTGTTACAAGACCACAAATATTCTGTACAACATTTAGTCTTTTTTGGCAATCAAAGAACCGTAAAGCGCTACATGGAAAATAACTACATTCTCCATATTTATATTGGTAACATTTAGTGTATTTCTTTATGTTTGGAACATTTTTAAATTCTTTTTTCTCATTTTTATGAAATACTTCAATATCACTATAGCACCTACCATCCTCTTTTTGCGTTGTTTCTGATTTTACAATTCGCATGTTCATAGCGTCTCCTCCATAAGCTTTGTTTTCAAGTTACAAAATATCCTTTTATATACCTCCTTCATGTATAAAATATTTATTTTTCAAAGTACTAATGTTTTGTATTATATCATAAATTTATTTTATTTTCAAGCAAATACAATAGATTTAAGCGTTTTATAAATATTATACTTAGTTTTTATATTGATTTTTAAGTAAATTTATGTTAACATAATAAACATAGCTTTTATTTTTCAGGTAAACTTAAGATGATGCTCTTAGCTTCATCTAAAAAAATGAAGGAGGTTAGATAAATGAAAAAATTAAAGCTAGCTTTGTTCAACGGAATTATGGCACTTGTAGCAATATTGTGCTTTTCAGATCGGGGACTTGGCTTAAGCTTTGCCCCATCAAATGGAGCTCTAATATTTGCTGGAACAATTGCAATATCCTTTTTCTGGGTAGCTATTTTTTTATTTGGAAATTATACAATTTTAATCCAAAGAGAAAGCTCAAATCCCAAAATCGGAAAATTATCAACAGTAGAAGATTGTATGTCTGCACTTAATCAATGTAAAAAGACAGATCCTTCTTTTATTGAAGAAATTGAACAAGCAATTGAGCAATTAAAATCGCTTCAAAGACGTCGGGATTCTCTTCAAATGTTATTACATCTAAATGATGTATCTGAGAGTTTCGATTATCTCAACAACACCGCAAACGTTGCAGATAAATATGTTATCTCTAATATAAAGAGTATCATAAACAGACTTATTGCATTTGACAATGAGGAATATCTGCAAAACAAAGAAAAATCAGATATAAGTTCTCACAAAGCTTATATCCGGGGAATTCTAGAGGAAAATAAAAAAGTACTTAAAGAATACTCCGCAATGATTGAAGCTGTCAGTAAAATTGGAGATCAAAATATCAATCTCTCTAATATAAAATCTATGACAGCTGCTCTCAACAAAGTCATTAAGGGAAAAAATTTCGACTCCCTTGATGAAAATAAAGAAACCCAATAACAGCATCTTTAAGGAGGTAAAACATGAGTAAAAATGTAAAAACTTTTATTGGAATCGGTATTATTGCGGTTGTTGTTTTTCTTGTCATATTCTTCGGAATGCGGCTGTTTAACAACCTTGGTAAAACAAGTAATGAAATTGCAGTAGAAGATACCACTGCAGAGCTCAACCGCTATGTGGAGCGGAGAGTAGACCTTAATGAGGTTGACAATCCAACCAAAGGAAATGTTGATCTGGAATCAACTTCTCTTGAAGACGAACTTCCTGATATTAGCACATATCCTTTGAAAGTTGAAGGTACTGGAGAAGTTAATATCGAAATCTTCTCTTCTCCCGAAAAAGCTGGAGCTGAAACATCTGATGATGATCCGGAAGAAAATACCTGGCTTATTGAGGTTGTAGAAAACTTTAATAGACAGGGATATACTACTTCATCTGGAAAGACGGTTTCAGTAAGTTTAAGAAGTGTTTCATCTGGTGTGATGGTAGATTACATTTCATCTGGAAAGTATATTCCTGATGGGATAACCCCATCAACAGAAAACTGGATTGCAATGCTTAAAACCTATGGGGTAACTTTAAATCAAATTTCTAGAAGCTTAGCTGGAAATGTGGCCGGAATCGTGCTATCAGATTCAACATATAATGAGATCTTAGACAGCTATGGAACTGTAAATCTTGAATCTGTAGTGGAAGCTACTATAAGCGACGAAATTGCAATGGGATATACCAATCCTTATGCAAGTTCTACTGGTCTTAATTTCTTAATGAGTTGTTTATATGCTTTTGATTATAATAACCCCTTAAGTGATGAGGCAACAGAAATGTTTCAGCAATTCCAGGCAAATGTACCTGTAGTATCTTATAATACAACACAGATGCAGGGTGCAATTGATTCTGGAGTACTTGATGGAATGGTTTTGGAGTATCAGGTGTTTGTAAACTCCCCTGAACTTCGAAACTACAAATTCATTCCATTTGGAGTAAGACATGACAGTCCTCTTTACAGTATTGGAAGTCTTTCTCAGGATAAAACAGAAGCTTTTGAACTGTTTGCAGAATTTGCAACATCAGAAGAGTCTCAGTCCTCCGCTGAAGATTATGGATTCGGTGGACATAGCGACTATGTTTCTGAAGTTCCTGAAGCAGATGGAAACACTCTGTTAGATGCTCAGGCACTATGGAAAGACAAGAAAAATGGAGAACAGGAAATAGTGTCAGTATTTATTATTGACACATCTGGAAGTGTTGATGGAACACCGCTTGCTCAAATGAAAGAATCCCTGATAAATGCTGCTCAGTATATTGATTCTGAAAGCTATATTGGATTAGTTTCTTATAATAGTGATGTTACAATAAATCTTCCTATTGCCCAGTTTGATTTAAATCAGAGAGCATATTTTAATGGTGAGATTAGTAACCTTACAGCTGGCGGAGGAACATCAACATTTGACGCTATCGCAGTCGGACTTCAGATGCTTGTAGAAGCTCAAGCTGATCATCCAAATGCAAAAATGATGCTCTTTGTGCTGAGCGACGGATATAGTGATGGAAATTTAAAAGACATCACCCCATTTATCGAAAATCTGGAAATACCGGTCTATACGATCGGATACAATGCAGATATTGATGCATTGAAACAGATTTCAGCTATAAACGAGGCTGCAAGTATAAATGCATCCACAGATGATGTAATATATTCACTCCGTAACCTTTTTAATGCTGAAATGTAACCACTTATTTTTTTAGTTTACCTGACATAGGCATCTTTGCCTAAAAGACGAAACCAGTAGCCTTGAACAAGCTACTGGTCTCGTCTTTTTATTTTATATTGTTGCACCTATTATTCCTGCATTATTTTTAAAATGAGCTGTTAAAATTTCTGGAGTCTTAGAATTTGAAAAAGTAGTATTAGGCTCTTTCATTTTATCTCTTAATCTGTCTAATATAGGATTTCCTTCATAATATGCAAAACTTCCACCTAAGCAAATTGCTTCAGGTTCAAATATATCTATCAAATTTCCAAGACCTATTTTTAAATAATTTAAAAAACTTTCTACTTCATCTTGAACTTCTTTATTATCCAATATTAATAGATTTTCTCTTAAATATTGGCCAGATATATCTGAACTTATTCCTAAAATATTAGTAACTCTTTGTTTTAATGCACGAATTGAAGCATATGTTTCAAAACAACCTCTTTTTCCACATGAACAAGGTCTTCCATCTGCTTCTATAATCATATGTCCTATCTCAAATCCTTCATTTCTATCTGGCTCTAAAAGCTGACCATTTAAAAATACAGCTCCTCCTATTCCTGTTCCAATTCCAACAAAAACAGCGTCTTCATAATTTTTTAATGAACCATATTTTTTTTCAGCAAGTGCTGCACATTTAGCATCATTTCTTATTTGTGTATTTATTCCAGTTTCCTCTTCTATAGCTTCACATAAACAAAATTCTTCTAATGAAAGATTTGTTGCTTTTACAATAGTTTTTTTAGCAATGATTCCAGGTGATGCTATTCCTATTATTTCTATATCTTTTCTAGTTAAATTATTATTCTCTAGTATTTGATTTATCATTTGAATGGCTGTTTCTACTATTACTTTTCTAATATTTTTCCTATCTTCATGAACAAAATTTTTATCTATTTGATCAATAATTTTATCCTCTTCTATAAGACCTGTTTCTATATGACTTCCGCCTAAATCAATTCCTATTTTCAATAAATTCACCTACTTTTTTATACTCTAAAATTATTTTTTACATCTAATTAACTGTAGAACAATAATATTACTATAAAATAATGTTCCTTTGTCAAAAACGAGGTCAGATACAAATCTGCCCCCGCTTTGAATTTCTAAATATAATCTTCGTATGCAGAAAATAGCCAACCACCCATATAAACTTGAATACATGGAACTAAAACCGCACATACAAAGAAGATAAGTACAATACCAACAAAAGTGTATGAAACTTCTGGTAAGACCTTTACAATCTTTTGTAAAGTATTATCAATATCAATAGTAACATATTGTAACATTTTTTCTAGCATTTCAGGTAAATCAGTTTGCATACCAATTTTAAGCATTTCAATACACATTGTATCACCTAATTTTGCTTCTTCAAATGGTGTAATCCATGATTGTCCAACAAATATATTATTTATTGCAGTTTCAACCATTGAAAGCATTACTGTATTTTTACAAACATTTTTACTAACTTCTAAAGCATCCTGAATTCTCATACCATTTTGTAAGTTAAGCAAAACACCTTGCATCAATCTTGAAAAATCTAATAAATAAATTAATTTTCCAAATATAGGCATTGTATATTTGAAATAATCAAAATTATATCTGCCTTTTGGTGTTTGAAGCCAAGAATAGAATAGTACTGCACCAATTAATATAATTCCCACCGGAACATACCAAATACTCTGAAGCCACACGGTAAAGTTATATACTGCTAAAGTAATTGCAGGTAAACTATCAGTTGAACCAACACTATCAAATACTCCTTTTAATAATGGTACACCAACAAATACTCCTATAAATGTTCCTAAAGTTAATGCAACAAACATTAAAATATTTGGAATCAAAATTCTTCTTACCTTTTTTCTTAGTGCTTCACTATCTTCTAGATATTTTACTGCTTGTTCTAATGATAATTCAAGTGAACCAGAAAGTTCTCCAACTTTTATCATATTAACATAAATATATGGAAATACATTTGAGTAATATTCTAATGTTGTATACATATATTCACCAGATTCGACTCCAGCCAAAACATCCTCTAAAATTGTAGCAAGCCTTGGATTTTCTGTTGTTCCAATTACAGTATTTAATGCATGTATATTATTAAAATTTGCTTTTTTCAATAGATAAAAGTTTTGAGTAAAAATTCTTATATCTTTATCAGTAATTCTTGGTCCTCCACCTAAAGAAATATCACTATTTAATCTTTCCCAAATTCCACCTTGAGTCTTTTTGCTTTTACTCTTTTTGTTTTTATTTGTTCTTGTAAAATTAGCTTCTGGTTTAATATTTCTTCTAGCATCTTTTCTTACTTTAGACTTAGAATTTATTGATAATGTTTGTGTAACACTTATTGGTGTTAACCCATTACGTCTAAGCCTTCTTATACAAGCTAATCTAGAGGAATCTTCAACCCTGCTTCTAACAATCTGACCCTGTGGTGTCAAAGTTTTACACATAAATACAGGCATATTTTCTTTCCTTTCTTATATTATTTAAGATTATTTTCTTTATCTCTTTTTATAGTTCTTTTAAGATTAAGTTGCATAATAGTTCTATTTAAAGTTTCATAACTCTTTTCTTCTATTTGACCTTTAACTTGATCTAAAGTTAGTTTTCCAGCAACATAAAGCTCTGCTAAAGAATTAATTAAACTAATACTTCCTTTATCATATGAACCTTGAATTGCATCTTCAATTTCAGAAACACTAAATTTTTCTTTTCGTATACAAGCTGCTACAGTGTTATCAACAAGCATTATTTCTGGGACTAAAACTAACCCTTTTCCTTGTGCTGATTTTAAAAGCCTTTGTGAAATAACTGCTTTTAAAAGAGTTGATAAAAGATTTTTAATTTGAGCTTGATCTCTTACCTCATAGAAATTTATAATTCTATCAATAGTTTCTGCACAAGATTTTGTATGTAAAGTACCAATAACTAAATGTCCAGACTCAGCCATATCTATCGCAGCTTCCATTGTTATCCTATCACGAATTTCTCCGAATTACTAATATATCACAGTCCTCACGAAGAGCATTTTTAACACCATCTGAATATGTTAAACAATCTTTTCCTGGACCTACTTCTTTTTGAACAATTACTGATTTCTTAGAAGTATGTTTATATTCAATAGGACTTTCTAATGAAAGTATCTTTTTATTTTGTTTTTGATTTATCTCATCAATTATAGAGTTTAATGTTGTTGTTTTACCAGAGTTTGTTTTACCAGTAACTAAAATAACTCCTTGTGGTAAATATGTTAAAGATTTTATAACTTCTGGTAATCCCAAATCTTCGTATCTAGGAAGAGTATTTGGAATAATACGCATTGTGATTGTTGGTATATCCATTGCAAATGAAACATTAACTCTTAGTCTTGTATCTTGGTAAACTAAAGATGTATCAAGCTTTCTTTCTTCTTTATATATTTCATCTTTTATAACACTTCCGTCTCAAAATATAATCATATATATCATAAAGTGTTTCTTCATCTATTGGATCAACTTCTGAAATCTCAACTAAATCTCTTGCAACTCTGAGAATTGGTTTTAATCCATTTAACAAATGAATATCTGATGCTCCTCTTTTAACAGCTTCAGTAATTATACTTTCTATAAGTACCATTTTTACTATTTCCTTTCTTTTGGGACAAGAGAACCGTCCCTATGTCCCTCCGTCCCTATGTCCCTTTTCTTTTAGAATAATAATAATTTTTTTTTGATTTCTTCTAAAACAGTAATACCATCTAAAACTTTTTCAATAGCATTAACAAATAAAGGTTTATAAACTCCATTTTTCAATGCTTTTTCTTTTATCTTTATACTTGATTCTCCATTTGTAATAAGTTCTTTTAAATCTTCTGTAATCTCTAAAACTTCAAAAGCAGCTATTCTTCCTAAATATCCAGTATGATTACATTCTTTACATCCATTTACATCAAATGTAAATTTATCTTTAAAATCTAATTTTACACCATATGGATCCACTAATTTTTGCATAATTTCTTTTTCTTCACTTGTAAAAGCTCTTTTAGTTGCACAATGTGGACAAACCCTTCTTATCAATCTTTGTGATACAGATGTTGCTAAAGTACTTGATATATCATAATCTGAAATTCCAATTTTTCTAAGTCTTGTTATAACTTCAACACTGTCAATTGTATGAATTGTTGATAAAACATAATGACCTGTTTGTCCAGCTTGCATTGCAATTTCTGCTGTTTCAAAATCACGAATCTCACCAACTAAAATAATATCTGGATCTTGTCTTAAAATTGTTCTTAAAGAATTTGCAAAAGAATTTTTTGCATCTATTTCAATCTGGTTTATTCCAGGAACTCTGATTTCAACAGGGTCTTCAACTGTTGTTATATTAATCTCTGGTTTATTTAAGTAATCTAAAATACTATAAAGAGTTGTAGTTTTTCCTTCACCTGTAGGAGCTGCTACAATTGTTATACTATTTCTTTTATCAAAACTTGCTTTTAATAATTGTTCACTTTTTGGAAATCCTAAATCAAATATATTTCTTATTCCTGAATTTTTCTTAAGCATTCTTAAAACAAACTTTTCACCATAAATATTTTTTTGTGAAGAAACACGAATATTATAATCTGGATACAACAAAATTCTACCATCTTGAGATTCTTGTTTTTCTTGATGCATATTAGAAATTGCTTTTAATCTTCCTACAATTTGAGTTTGTTTTGATTTTTCTATATTAGCAATTGTAACTAATTCACCATCAATTCTAAATCTAACTCTAACCATATTTTCCATAGGTTCAATATGTATATCTGATGCACGCTTATCCATGGCGGATTTTATAATCATATCTACCAATCCAGTAATATCTCCGCTATCTGCTCTAATTTCGTCCCCTTCATTTCCTTCCATTGCCTCAAGAGTATTATTTATATTAGTTTCAAAAGTTAAATATTTATCTAAAACTAAACCTTTATTTAATAAAATTAATCTAATTTGTTCTATTGCTCTTTTATTACTTGTATCAGCAAAACAAACCTTTGCTTTGCCACCGACTACTTCAAATAATACAGCCTTACAAGCTTTAGCTATATCCATTGAAAAATACTGTGTCATATCTACTTGAACACTATCAGGACGAAGTATTATTACTTTTTCTCCCAAAATTTCACCCATTGCTTTAATAAGTTCTCTTTGTGGACATAAATTCAAAATATTTAAGATATCTCCTAATTTTTTTTCAGGATGTTCTTTTTGATAGCTAATTGCCTGATTTATATCTGATTCAGTTACTAAACCTTTTTTTACGAGTTCAACTCCAATTGGTGCTTTAGCCATATTAATCTTCAATCTCCTTTCTTTTGTACTATGGTTAAATTATAACCTTAATATAAAAAATTTTAAATAGAAATTTTTGTTATTTTATAAATTATTTATAGGATTTTTTTGATTTAAATTCTCATAAGCTGTAGTTGTTACACTATCATTTTCTGAAGTATTATACGGCTGATACCAAACTCCTGTTAATCCATCATTTTCAGAAAATGTATTTTCTATATATGAATCAATTTGAGTAACAGTATAATTTTCTCCATTTCCAGTTCCTATTAACATATATCCATATAATAATTCATCATAAAGAGAAAATGTTATTTGATAATTTGAAGCTCCATAGCAATATTGTAAATTAGAACTACTATCTAAACCAAATCTTGGAACCCATACATATAATCCAGATGTCATGTCTGTTGTTGTAACAGAATCTCCGTAATTATATTGTGTAGATGTTTTTAAAAGTAATGCATAATATCCTTCATCATAATTATACCAATCTGTATCACTAGTTGCTGTAACAATATAATTTCCACCTTGATATTTAATAGCATAATAATCAGAATCTGAATAATCACTAATCATGTTTAAATTTGGCTCATTTGTTTGTTCTAAAAGCTCTTTTTGTTTTTTAGTATATAAAGTTATAGTTTTTGTAGTATTTGAAATTGTATATGTTACATTAACTGTAACATCTCTAACTATATCTAATTCATTTGAAGTTATCTCTGGAGCTAAAAC
>CALXVK010000037.1 GCA_944391975.1 uncultured Clostridia bacterium | reverse complement strand
TTTTTCTTTTATTATATCAAAAGCACCATATACTATACTTTGAGCAACTGATTTTTTACCATCAAGCATAATGTTGTTGATTAATTTTGTAACAACTTTGCTATTATACATTGGATCTGGTAAAACATCTCTTTTTGCTATAAATCCTCTTCTTGGCACTATTCTTCACTCCTTTTCCTTAAATTTTATTAAGTAAAGCCTAGATATTAAAAAATATCTAAAGTTACTCTGGAAAGATTATTCTTTCCCGTAATAGTGTTCTAGTCGTTAGAGGTTAGAAGTTAAAAATCAAATATTAGAATTCAATTTCTAACTTCTAACTTCTAATTTCTAGTCACTATTAATCAATTAAATTTTAGTTTTTCAAACTAAATATAAGCATTATTTTTTAGGTCTTTTTGCTCCATATCTAGATCTACCTTGGTTTCTATCTTTAACTCCAGCAGTATCCAATGTACCTCTAATAATATGGTATCTAACACCTGGTAAGTCTTTTACTCTACCACCTCTAATTAAAACAACACTATGTTCTTGTAAGTTATGTCCTTCACCTGGAATATATGAAGTTACTTCATATCCATTTGAAAGTTTAACCCTAGCAACCTTTCTTAAAGCTGAGTTAGGTTTTTTAGGTGTTACTGTTTTAACTACTGTACATACACCTCTTTTTTGTGGAGCTCTATTATTAGTTTGAACTTTTTTTCTAGAGTTATATCCTTTTTGTAAAGCTGGTGATGCAGATTTTTTTGTTGATGTTTTTCTACCTTTTCTAACTAATTGATTAATTGTTGGCATTCTTTATTTTTCACCTCCTATAAAATAAATATACGCTAATGCAGGCTACCCCACATTAACGTATGATATTTTATCATCTTTTTATATTAAAGTCAATCATTTTTAGCTAGTTTTTTCGTTATTTTTCGCCTTAAAATCAAAAGTTTTAAAAATTTTATTTTTAGTCACATTTTATTTTATAAATCGCTTCTTTCATCATCTTTTATTTTATCCAAATTACCTTTTTTTAGAATTATTATTTAATACTGTTTCTTGAATTTTATTATTAACTTCTTCTTGTGTTGTTCCATATTTTTCCAGTTTCCAAGAACCAGTTTTATCTTCATCTGAATCATCATTTTTTTCAGCATTTGGAACAATATCTGGTAAAGACTTTTGTTCTTTTTTTCTAATAAAAGCATCTTTCAAACTCGTTAATTTTCTACTTATAAAGGCTCCAATTATATTTATATCTTCTATAAAATCATCAAACCATGTAATCTTATACAATCCTTTTTTTACAAATAAATTATCAATTTCCCTTTTTGGTAAATCTACAAAACATTCTGGACCTTCAAAATATTTTTTTCCATCTTTTTTTTCAATAAATTTATCAGATTTAAGACAATGAGTAGGAACAATCTCTCTTGAAATATCTGGAGCATCCCATGTTGCATCAACATTGTACCATACTCCATCTAATTTTACTTTATTCCAAGCATGTCTTGCATTCTTAGTTGTGCCACTTACTTGAACATTATCTATATTAACCATAAATAAAGCATTTCTCAAAATTTCTGCATATCCTGCGCATACACATTTGCCATATAATAATCCATTTTCTAAATTTCTACATGTTCCATCCACTTTTTTTGCATATTTTTTATCTTCTGGTGTAACTGCATTTTCTGGAAGCGCCTTATGATCGTAAACTATACTTTTACAGATTCTGTAATATACTTCAGCAAATCTTTCCTTTTCAGGCAAATTTAAATCAATACCTTCTACTAATTCATCTAATTTTGCTCTAATAGCAATATATGTTTCTAAATCATACTCATAATGTTTTGCAGAATCCATAGAATCAGCTGAATAAACTTCAACTTTTTTTATAAATGGTCTTAATCTTTCCGCTTGCTCCACAGAAAGGGCTCTAGCATCTGGAATTGATAAAGTAACACCATACCCTTGTTTAATTAAACTATCTATTAAATCAAATTTAGTGTTAAGATCATTTAAACTAATTGTTATAAAATGTGAATTTTCATCTCTTCTTCCTAAATTAATAAAAAACTTTCCATCATTTAATATTATAATTTTATCTTTTAAATTTTCATCATTATTAACTGCTTGTTGTATCTCCTCATAGCTATTTTTAATTTTAATTTTTAATGTAGAAATATATTTTAGCGCAGTTAACAATCCATCTAAATCAACATCAAACTTTTTCCACCATATTGATAATCTTGAAAATCTATCGTTTTTAAATTTGGAAATTTATCTATAAATTGATTAATAGACCCAAAAGAAAATTCTGCTAAAAATATATGTTGAACTTTCTTAAAAAAATCACTTTCAGCATATTGAAAATTTCCTTCTAAACATATATTTTCAATCCCAATTTCTTGTTCAAATTTTTCCAAATGTTTTAAAAATTGATCAAACCTATCATGTTGTTCTTCTTTATCTTTATATAAAACAAATTTTATTTTTCCTTCAAATCCAAGAGAAACTATCTTTTTTATAAATTCAGAATATTTTTCATCTTTAATAAAAGTAATATAAACATTTAAAATGTTTATATCTTTATCATATTTAACGGATCTATATTGATGATTTGGTTCATTAGATTGAATTGTTAATTCTTTGAAATATTCAATTAATTCTTCATCTGTATATTCTTTCATTTTTCTTTTATTAACCTACTGGTAAATATTTATCTAAAAATGAAATATTTACCTTTTTATTTAATTTCTTTAATTCTTTTTTTTGATCCACAATAGAGCCATCTAAATTTAATTTTTTTAAATTACTAAAATACTCTATATAATCAAATTTTTCTATTTTACAATTATTCAAATACAAATTTTCTGTATTTAATTTATTTTCTAAAAATTGTAAATTTAACTTATTTTCTCCTATTATTGTAAAGTTCTTTGTAAGAGATATTTTTAAATAATTATTAATTCTACAACAATTAAGAGATAGATTTAATAAATTTTTATTTTCTAATTTATTATTAAAATAACATTCACAAAAATTCAATTCTAACACAGTTAATTTTTCTAGTGAATTAAGAATATTTACAATATTATTATCAATTTTAAAATATTGTAAAGAAATTCTTTTTAAATTTGGCATCAATGCTAAAAAACTTAAATCAATATTTTTTTCTCTTCCTGATAAAGTCCTATTACTTAAATCAAAATCTTCTATTGATTTTAAATCATTTTCATCAATTGGTTTATTATACTTTTTAATCTTAAAATTAATAGCCTTACAAACTTCTTCATCCAAAAACATAACATTTTTTCCTTTTCTTTTTATAATTAAATTATATTTATTATATTTTTTTATGTCAAGGCATTTTGCTAAAAGAAAAATAAGACAAGAAAATCTATCCGTATCTTATTTCAAACACAAAAATCCCTGTTATTTAACAGGGATTAATTTATCTATTTATTTTCTTTTGCTGCTTTTATTAGAGCTTTAAATAATGGTGCTGGTCTATCTGGTCTAGATTTAAATTCTGGATGGAATTGTCCACCTATAAAAAATGGATGATCCTCTATTTCTACCATTTCTACCAATAGTCCATCTGGTGATGTTCCACTTACTTTTAAACCAGTATTTTCTAATCTATCTTTAAAATCATTATTATATTCAAATCTATGTCTGTGTCTTTCTGAAATATTTTCTTGTTCATAAATTTTATATGCTAAAGTATCTTTCTTTATATTACATGGATATGCACCTAAACGCATTGTTCCACCTTTTTTAGTTACTCCTTTTTGAGTTTCCATTATATGTATAACTTGGTTTGGAGTATTTTTATCAAATTCTTCTGAATTTGCATCTTTTAATCCAAGCACATTTCTTGCAAATTCAACAACCGCCATTTGCATTCCTAAACAAATTCCTAAAAATGGTTTTTTATTTTCTCTTGCATATTTTATACTTGTAATCATCCCTTCAATTCCTCTAGAGCCAAAACCACCTGGAACTACTATTCCATCATATTTTGATAATTCTTCTTTTACATTTGAATCTGTGATTTTTTCTGAATCTACAAATCCAACTTTTACATTAACTCCATTTGCATATCCGCCATGTCTTAGACTTTCTGCCACTGATAAATAAGAATCTTGTAATTGCATATATTTACCTACTATTGCAATGTTAACTTCACCAGTTAAATTTTTTATATTATTTATCATTTCTTGCCATTTTTCATTTTTTGGTTCTATATTATCTAAATGTAAATGTTTACATGCTGCAACTGCTAATCCTCTTTCTTCAAGCATTAATGGAACTTCATATAAATTAGATGCTGTTAAATTTGGTATAACATTTTCTGGTCTTACATTACAGAATAAAGCAAGCTTTGCCATAGTATCTTCTGGTATTTCTCTTTCACTTCTACATACTAAAATATCTGGTTTAATTCCATAAGATTGCAATTCTTTTACTGAATGCTGTGTTGGTTTAGATTTTAATTCATTTGAACCTGAAATATATGGAAGTAAAGTTACATGAATATATAATACATCTTCAGGTGCTTTTTCTAACCCAACTTGTCTTATTGCTTCAATTAAAGCTAAACCTTCAATATCTCCAACTGTTCCTCCAAGTTCAGTAATTACAACATCAACACCTGACTTTTCAAAACTATATATATTTTCTTTTATTTCATTTGTAACATGAGGTATAACTTGAACTGTTTTTCCTAAATAATCTCCTCTTCTTTCTTTTTCTATTACACTTTGGTAAATCTTTCCAGATGTTATACTACAATTTTTATTTAAACTAACATCTGTAAATCTTTCGTAATGACCTAAATCTAAATCTGTTTCAGCTCCATCATCTGTAACAAAAACTTCTCCGATGTTCATATGGACTCATAGTTCCTGGGTCAACATTAATATAAGGATCAAATTTTTGATTTACAACATTATATCCTCTGTTTTTTAATAATCTTCCTAATGATGCAGCTGTAATTCCTTTTCCAAGTCCGTGATACAACTCCTCCTGTTACAAATACATATTTTACTCCCATTTTTCACTCCTTCCAATCAAAAAAATGGCTATCATGTTTTAGGGGGCACTTACTTAAGATATGTACGCGCCCTCGCCTCGTAAATTATTACTTACGGGGCACCTAGCATTATAACCATTTCTTGAAAAATTTTATTTAATATTAAATTATTTACTAATATATTTATTATACAAGACTTTTTTCAATTAAACAAGTGTTATTTTAAAACATTTTTAAATTATTTACCACCGTGAAAATCATCTTCTATATCATTAGTTTTAGCTGTATTACTTTTTTGATTTTCTTCACTTTCTTGCACATTTGCCATTTTACTATTAAAATCACTCATCTGTTCTGGAGATAATTCCCAAGAAGTTTTTGTATCAGATTTATCTATTTCATCTGTTCTATCTTCTGTACCATCATTTTCAGCTATTTTCCCAGTTGGTTTAGGTAAAGCTAACCTAGGTTTTCCAGCAAAAAGTTTTGGGAATTTTCCTCTAAAATTTTGCATTATTTTATATTTCAAAACTCTTAATTTCATAAGTAATACATCAGTTTTTGTGGCAGAAATAACTTCAGGTTGAACATACCAAACATCCTTAAAAATATTTGCAATTGATTTCATCTTTTCAAATTGTGGAGAAATTACATTTTTTGATTTTATCTCTCTAATATTTTTAGACAATAAAGAAAAAATTTCATCTCTATTATCTGGATTAGTATATATATTAAACATTGACGGCGGATCTCCTGTAGAAGACATTTGCATCATCATTTCAACATCTTTTCTACTTTTCATTATTTCATATATAGATCTCATATAATTTTCTGATTGTTCCTCTAACACAAATGAGATATATGGGGTAGCCGGATATTCTACAATTTCACAAAGGTCTCCATCTTCTATCCCTAATTCTCCTTTTGTATAATATGAAGAAACAATATGTGCATCAGAAGCCCATGTTTTAATTCCATTTTCGTGACAAACATAAAACAAATCTTCTAAAGCTTGACTTCCTTCTGCCCACTCGTAAAAAGCCTGAGCTAATTCACTTTCATCAAGGCTATCCAAATCTATTGGCACACCTGTATTATACTTAGAACTCATAAAATCCCTCTTTATTCTTTCGTATTTTTTATTTCTATGGTAAATATGGTAATGGGTTTACTGGTCTACCATTAATTCTAACTTCAAAGTGTAAATGTGTACCAGTTGAATTTCCAGTACTTCCAACTGTTCCTAAAACTTGTCCTTGTGAAACCTTTTGACCCTCGACAACTTTTCTTGAGCCTGCAAGCATGTGAGCATATAAAGTCATTGTTCCATCATGATGATTAATAATAACATATTCACCATAGCTATAATATTTTCCATTTTTTATTCTTGCTTCTGAAGTAACTACAGTTCCGCTCTTAACAGCTACTACATTTTTTCCAGTTACACCAATATTTACATCAACTCCTGTATGCCCACTATATGATGGGTAATTTTTATTTCTAATATTTGATCTTGAAAGACCTTGTACCGGAAAAATGTAACCTGCTGCACTTGGAGTTGTTACCTTCACTCCAGAATTAGCCTCTTCTCTAGCAATAGCTGCTAATTTATTTTGAAGTTCTTTTTTCTCTTCTTCTAATTCTGCTAATTCTGCTTCTACTTCTTTTTCTTCAGCAGTTAATCCATTTACTTTTGTTTGTTTTTCTGCTTTTTTGCTTTCTAAAGTTGCCTGAGCAGTTTCAAGCTCTATTTTACTTGTTTCTAATTGTGTTTTTGATGTTTCTAATTCTGTTTTTGCTGTTTCTAATTCTGTTTTAGAATCCTTTATTGCTTGAATTAAATCTGTATCATATGTAGCAAGTTCAGAAATTAGATAATATTTTGAAATAAAATCTGTTAAATCATCAGATGAAAGCAATAAATCTATATATGATGTTTGACCACTCATATATAATGATACCAATCTTTGATCTAATAAACTTTGTTTTTCATCAATATCTTTTTGAGTATCCACAATTTCCTGTTCTTTATTTGAAATTTGTGTTTCAGTATCTGATATTTGATTATTTAAATCAGCTATTGAGTTTTCATAACTACTTATTTGAGCATTTAAATCATTAACTTCTTTTAAAGCTCCTGTAAGCTGAGCGTTAATTTCTGATGCTTCATCTTTTTTGTCTGATATTTGGCTATCTACATTGCTTTGTTGACTTTCTAGTTCACTCTGTGTTGCTGCAATAACTTGATACAGTCCTGTACAGCTTATTATTAAGCAAATAATTAAAACAATACATGTAATTTTTGTTTTCATATGTAACTCCCTTTCTTTATCCCCACTTTATGCAATACCGTTTTTTAGATTTAAAAATTTTGATTTAATTGTATCTACAATTCTATATAAAAATTTATCTTTAAGTAAAAATAGTATGCCCACATAAACTAATACTCCAACTATGCATTGTACAACTATTGAAATCACTCCTGTATTTATTATTAGTTTTATTATACAACATGCAATAAACATTATAGTACTTGCGAATAAATATTTTACAAATAATTGTATTATTGGTCTCCATCTAATATTTTTTCTAACATACCAAATTTGGATTCCATCAACAACCATTTGTGAAATGACAGTTGCAATAGCTGCTCCAATTGATTCCCATAGAAGTATAAATATGTAATTTAGAACTAAATTTGCTAAAACTCCACATGCAACTGATATAGTATATTCTTTTTGTCTTTTAGTTGGAAGTAAATACTGTGTTCCTATAACATTTTCTATTCCTTGCAAAACTAACATTGGTGAAAATATCATAATCAATATTGCTGATTTATCATATCCAGGTCCAAAAAATATTGGAACAAAAGCAGATGCTACTGTTGCAATTCCATACATCATTGGAAAAGAAACAATAAAGACAAAATTAAATGAGCTTTTTAAATAGCTATTTATTTGTTTTTTATTTCCATGAGCATATGTATTAGCCATTCTGGGAATCATAACTGTTCCAAGCGATGTAACTATTGTTAGTAAAACCCTTATAACTTTTTGTGATTGTTCATAATATCCTGTTTCAGATTTATCTGAAATTAATGCTCCTAACATCGTTGTATCTAACAAATTATATAATTTATTTGTAACTTGAGGTATAAATAGTAGTAATAGTGGAATAATATGCCTTTTAAAACTAAGTCTTGGAATCTTTCCACCTTTTAAATACTTGGGTAAATAAAACCAAAGTAATAAATTACCTAAAAAATCTCCTAATGAATAAATTAATATATATTTCCATAAATCCGCACTTGTTTTTACAAATATAAAAACAAATGAAACACTTATTATTCTTACTAAAACATTTCTAATTACTGTTTTTTTAAATTCTTCAATTCCTTGGAAAAACCAGCTTATATCAAATGCTGTTGCGAAAAGTTCTATAAGTAAAATCATATAATAAGTTTGATATTGGTCTCCTCTTACAAACCATAAAAAGAAAACTATTGCTGCAATTATTACTGTGACAAATCTTATTATTATTAATTCAAAAAAAATCTTTTTTCTTTTTCTGGGCTGATCCTGAGCATATGCAATTTCTCTTTGACCATAAAGTGCAATTCCTAAAGAACCGAATAATACAAAATATGTTACTATTGCATATGTATAACTGTATATTCCTACTCCGTCAGAGCCTAAAACCCTTGATAAATAAGGAGTAGTAACAAGAGGAAGTATCAAAATTAAAATTTGATAAACCAAATTATACATATAATTTTTTACTACACTCTTTTTTCCAGACATAAAAACTCCTTTTTCATATTGTTTATTTTAATTAATTATTAAAATAAAGTCAACTAGTTGCTTTACATAATTCTTTATTTTTTTACAATTATTTTATTAAAAAATAAACTCTTTTTTATATTTTTAAATAAAATTATAAAATTTGTAAATATTATTATTAGATTATTTTTAAGGAGGTAGAAAAATGACTAATAAAGAACTTTTATATATCGAAGACGCTTTAGGTCATGAAGAATTTTTAAAAACAAATAGTTGCCAAGCATCTCAAAACTTACAGGATCCCGAACTTTCAAATTATATGAAACAATTAGAAACAAAGCATGCTGAAATTTATAACAAAATTTTTAAATTATTACAAAATTAGAGTTTATAGGTAACTTTAAAAACCTAAATTTTAATTAAAGAGGTAAAAAATGAATGATAAAGAATTAATGGAAGAGCATTTATTAGTTGAAAAAGGAATTTGTGATTTATATATGCATGGTGCACTAGAAGCTACTACTGCAGAAGTTCACAATGAATTTAAAAATGCATTAAATGAATCACTAAATATCCAAAATAAAATCTATAATTTAATGTCAGCAAAAGGTTGGTATCAAACAACTCCTGCTGAGCAAACTGAAATTGCACAGGCAAAGCAGAAATACTGTTCAGGTTGTTAAATAAACAAAAAGGACAGAGTTTTATAACAATTTTACTCTGTCCTTTTTCAGTCGTCTTTTTTAATTTTAGTAAAACTTTAATTAATTTCCTCTACTTTTTAAAAGAATTAATAAAAATTGAAGATTTTTATTGCTGTGGTGAAATTTCTCCATTAGAACAATGTATTATTGCATTTTGTAATGCAGTATTTCCAGTATAATCAATATTTACTTCATTCCATTGCTCTATAGAACCATTAAAATATATATCTTGTAAGTTTTCACAGTTATGAAAAGCATTTTGTTCTATAGTATTTACACTTTTTGGTATTGTTAAACTTTTTAAATCAGTACAATTTGAAAATGCACCATCTCCTAGTCCAGTTACTCTATAATAATTATCCGATGAATTTATATATACATATTCAGGAATTATAATATTAGATGAAACTTCTGTATATACAGAACTGCTATCATTATTTTTAAGTATAATTTCTTCATTATTTCCAAGACTTTCATCAAAATTCCAATTATCCATATTTACAGGATTACCACTTGAATCTATACCAATATTATCACTAGTTTGTTCTGGATATTTGTAATTTTCTGGATTAGAATCAGCATCTTCTAAAATGTTATTCCAATAAGCATTTGTTTGTGTTGAAGAAGTTTGATTATTAGAATTAATTTCTTGATTTGAATTATTATTTTTAGTAACAAAAAATATAACTACTCCAACTATAACCAATAAAATAACTATTGATATAATAACTAATTGTAATGATATTCCTGAATTTTTATCTTTAAATTCATTTAATATTTTACTAATTTTGCATTTTTTAGAATTTACTTCTCTCATATTTCTCTCCTAACTTCTAAAAATTTTAATATTTATAATATATTATAATTTTAACTAAAGATTAGTTATATCTAAAAATGTGATATTTTCTTCTCTTATTGTTTCTGGTAGTTTTACTATTTTGTCATTTAGAAAACTCTCTATATCAATTTTTTGATCACTAATATATAATTTTCCATTTTCAATTTTTTTAAATTCTTTATAATCTGAAAATTCTTCACATTTTTGCTTTTTTTCAGCTAAATTTATATTTCCTGCATTTTTAAAATTTTTTCTTTTTAAATAATATGTTAAATTTAATTCAAGTATTGTTAAACTTCTAAATTTTATATAAGATTTTATTTTTCCTTTTGGAATATTTGAACACTTGCAATGCCAATAAACTGGTCCATTACTATATCTATCATTAAAATATTTGTAAAAACGTTGAGAAAATATTGATACTAAGTCGTGTGCTCTATATTTTCTCAATGGTATAAATTCTTCTAATTTTTTCCAATCATTTATAATAAAACTTACTTCATCTACTCCTAAAATAGAAATACATTCCAATTCTTGTGAAAAATATTTTACTGTTTGTTCTAAAATATCATTAAAACTATTTTTGTTTTCAATAATTAGATTATGTTTTGAACTTTTAGTAATATCTTTCCCATCTATAAATATTACAATCGTATTATTTTTGTTCATTTTTAAATTATATTTATTTGAAATATTATCAAAATAATTAATCCACTTTTTATTATCCATATTTTTTCCAATCTATAATAATTTATCAAAATCTTCTAAATCAAAAAAGTCTGATTTTTCTTTTTCTTCATCTTCATCTAAAATTACAATATTTCCTTTAATATATTCTTTTACATCTATTCTATCTCCATTGTAATATAGACATCCATCTTGGTATTCTCTTATAGAATCATATCCTTCATAATCTTCACACATTTTTAATTTTTCTTCTAGTTTAATACCATATGCATTTTTAATTCCATTTTGCTTTAAGAAAATAGATGTTACTCCTTTTAAAATACCTTTACTTTTAAATTTAATATATGATTGTAATTTTTCTTTTGAAATATTAAAACATTTACAATGCCAATAAACTGTTTCACCATTATATACACTATTAAAATATTCAAAAAAATATTGAGAAAATATTGATACTATATCATGTGTTCTAAAATTCTTTTCATTATTTATTGAACTAATAAAATAATCAGTATCTTCTATAATAAAACTAATCTCATCAGTTCCCCATAAAGATAAACAATTATATTTATTCGTAAAATATCTAGCAGTAAGTCCCATAGATTCAAAGAATCCAGCTTTTCTATCTTTTAACAAAAATCTATTATTTAATGTTGAATCTTTTGCATCTAAAAATATAATTAATATATTATTAGCACTTACTCTCATATTATATTTATTTCTCATATTGCTAAAATAATTAAACCACTTTTTATCTAGATTTTTTTCTTCCATTACTATATTTCCTTTATTTATAATAAATGAGTAAGTAAGCTTAAAAAGCTAACTTACTCTTGCAATATACTAGTAACCTATGTACTAGTTCTACAATCGCATTCGTGGATTACGTTCCAATACTTAAATATTGCAAATTAATTATATAATATAAAAAAATTTTTTACAAGTTTTTTAGTGAATTTTTAAGTTGTCTCTAAATTTCATTAAATTTTTTCATATCTTTTTGAATTTGTTTTTGATATCTGTCTTCTTCGGAGCTTTTCCTATTTAACCACACATAATTGTGTACCCTGTCACTACTGGTCTAAATGATTGATAACAAAGCTTTTAGTACCTATTTCAATTGGGCAAAGTGATTGTTTTGTAGGTAACTAAATAATTAACATTTCCTTACAGTTATAACAGATTACTAATTTTTGTGGTTAAAATATATACCTTCCCATTATCATTTTAATTTTTTAATATCTTCTCCCATTATCTCTAGATAATCTTTCTCTGCTTGTGTTAAATGAGTTTTCATATATTTATCATATTCCTGATGTGCTTTTTCTAATGCTTTTTCATGAGATATTGTTCCTGCTCCTTTTAGGATGTCTTTATGAGTCATTGTTAAAAATCCATCTAATTCTTTTATCCATTCTTTCATTGTCATAGCATGCATATTTAGTGCATTAATTTCTGCTATATCTAAGTATGCAGATACCATTCTGTTTAACATATCCAATTCTTTCTCTGATAAATAATTCTTTGCAATTTCTGTTTCTGATTTCGTAGGAATATTTCCTCTAAAACTTGTTAATCCTATATTTTCCTTTGTGCTATCTACTCTATTAAATATAACCTCTGCTGCTGTATTTCCATGAACAGCGTAATGCATTTTGTTTTGAACAGTTTTAAAAAATTCTTTTGTTTTTTCATCTTTTGCATCGTAATCTACACTTGTTGCGTAAATATCCAATATTTTTCTCCAAAATACCTTTTCTGATGAACGAATATCTCTAATTTTTTCTAGTACTTCTTCAAAATATGTTCCACCACCATTATTTTTAAATCGTCTTACATCAAGGTTGTATCCTTTTATTAAATATTCTTTTATCAATTTGTTTGCCCATATTCGAAATTGAGTACCACGAACAGATTTTACACGATACCCTACTGATATAATTAAATCTAAGTTATAAAATTTTGTTTTATAATTTTTTCCATCTTTAGCAGTTGTCAAGTTTTCCTTGACAACTGCATTTTCTTTTAACTCTTTTTCTTCAAATATATTCTTTATATGTAAACTTATATTCTGTTTTGTTGTATCAAATAGCTTGGCCATTGAGTTTTGGGTAAGCCACACATTTTCATCTTCCAGTCTTACTTCAATTTCAACTTGTCCGTCTTCTGTTGTATAAATTATAATTTTATTATCTTCTATTATGTTTTTTTCCAATTATTGTTTCTGTTCCTTTCTTTTTTATTTTTTTATATGATTTAATATAAAATTTTTCTATTGTTTTTGTAGCGTCCAATATAGCTCATAGTTCTCATCTCCATAAATGAGACCACGTATATATTTTTTTAATTCATCGCCACTTTTATTTAAATTTTGCTTTAAGTCTTCCATTTCGGATTTACTCAATTTTTTTATTTTCTTAAAATTTGATTTATGGTAAGGTGCTTCTATCTCTTTTTCACTTTTGCTCCTCCCTCACTTTTTAGCAAGCAGAATCTAAACTTTAAAATATTAGTTTTACCATCTTTTCATCATTTATCAAAACTTTGTTTTACCTAGAATGGAATATTATATGTCTTCTTTATCCCTTTTTATCTGCTTAGAATATCTATCCTCCTCGCGACTTTTTGTATTTAACCTCAAAAATCTGCGTATCCTGTCTATCTACCTTAAAGTGCATAATATAAGTGAGTTTTGAGCTTATTGCAACAAGTCAAAACTTAGTTTTAAGCCTATTTCAAGAGTTTATGTTTTTATTGATATCTATAGGCTTGTTCCTGTTTTGTGGTTATAATATATAACCTCATTAAAACTATTTGAAATTATATCATATTCAGTCAAAATATTCTATATATTCATTTAAAAAAGAGAGAATTAAATTCCCTCTTACGATATAAATTTTTTTCTCTCTTTTATAAATTCCATTAGATAGTTGTATTCATCTTCATATTTAAACTTTATTCTTATTTTTTTGTCTTCATATACATATATATTATCTATTAAGTTATCTATTAGCTCTCTTGATAAGGAATTTACATTTTTGTACTTTTTAAAATGTTCTATCCATTTGTTGTCGCTACTTGCTTGTGTAAAATTCTTTAATTCATCATAATATTTATTAATATTGTTCTCAAATTGCCTTATTTGCTCTCCATATTCTTTAGTGTACTCATTATATTCTTCTTCTGTAATATTCCCTAATTTCCAATCCTCGTAAGCCTCTTTTCTTAGATTTCTTTTAATATTTATCTGTTCTTCACATTTATTAATATTTAGTTCTAGAAACTTTTTTCTTCTTTCCACAAAATCACTATCATCTATTTCTTTTTTTACTCTATCAAATGTTTCTCTATCTATAATAGGCTCATGTACATCTCTTACAACAACCCATTCCTCTTTTGGTATTAAAACTCTTTTATGAATTTTATAACTAATTAATTTCCCTTTGTGTTGCACTACATCTCCACAATACATTTCATTATTTAATATTTGTCTTACAGTTGATGAACTCCATGTATATTTAATTTTGTTTTTATTTTCTATTCCTGCTGTTCTAACTTTTAAGTCTATTACTCTATGACCTGTTGGATTTAGTATTCCAAGCTCATTTAATTTTTTGGCTATTGCTGTCCTTCCTAAGCCACTTAAAGTCCATTCAAATATTAATTTTACTATTTTAGCTGCCTCTTTATCTATAATAAGATGATGTATATCTTTGGGGTCTTTTAAATAAGCATAAGGTGCATAAGAGCCTACATATTCTCCCTTTTTCATTTTCACATTTAAAACTTCCTTTATTTTGTTTGATATATCTCTGCAATATTCATCATTTAATAAATTTTTAAATGGAACTATCACACTATTAACTGATTCTGGATTTTTTATGCTATCAATTTGGTCGTTTATTGCTATAAATCTTATATTAAAAAGAGGAAATATTTTTTCTATATAATTTCCAACCTCAATATAGTTTCTTCCTAATCTAGACAAGTCTTTTACTATTAAAGTATTAAATTTCTTTTCATATAAATCATTTAATAATCTCTCAAATGCTGGTCTTGAAAAGTCTGTTCCAGAAAAGCCATCGTCTATATAATAATCATATCCTTCTGCGACAATTAACACACTTTGATTATCTAAATCTATTTCATCAAGCCAACTTAAATCAGTTACAGATTTT
>CALXVK010000036.1 GCA_944391975.1 uncultured Clostridia bacterium | reverse complement strand
GCTAAATCATATTGAACTTCTGTAATATTTCCTGTAACTTTTTCTTCAACTGGTTCTTCAGTAACTAAAACAACCTCTTGCAAATCATGGAAGTTTTCTGTTTCTTCACCTGTCCATAAAGTTATTTCTCTTTTATTATAGTTACTTGTTAATTCAACAGTAGATACAGTATTATTTTCTATTGGTAAATATATATAGTATTCTTGGTCAAATAATTCATTATATGGTGTATCAACTTCTTCATCATTTACATAGATACTATAATCTACATCTGTAAGTTCTGCTCCATTTGCATCATAAAATTTTAAACTTAAACTATAATTTGATGGTGTAAAAGTACCACTATTTACTTTAAATGGTCCAACTTTATAATATGTTCCTTGAACTGTGCTTGTAACAGCATTTGTTGTATCAATACTTGGATAAGTATATGAGTCTCCAGCTGTATATCCATCTGCTACTGCTTCTTCTGCTGAACTAACTAAATAATCATAAAGTATTGCCGCATATCTATTTCTAGTAGAACTAATATCCACTAAATCAGCTTCTTGCTCTGAAGGAACTCCATTATCGACTGTTATATAATTTACACTAATTGCCTGTAATGCTGCAAATTTAGCATTATAATAGCTATTTTCTGAATTGCTTCCATTTGTAAAATACCAAATTGCCCATTGTTGTATAACATCAATATCATCATCTGTTAAAATTGTCATAATATTTTCTACAGTAAGTGGTGGATCATATCCTTCTTCTATAGATTCTTCTGCCAATAATTCTGCAAAAGCATTTTGAATAAATGTTGTTTTATAATCTGTATTTTGTTTCATTAAATAAATATTATTTAATAAATATACTAGAGCATTATATGTATTCTCATTCATTCCAACTTTATCATACCATGCTTTTACTTCAGTATCAGTAACATCCGTAAAATCACCTACATTATTGTATGTAAAACTTGGTGAGTTTACATCTCCTCTTGTAGGAAAAGAACCCATTGCATTAATACAATATAACATATCTGTATAATCAAAATCATTTGCTTGAACAATCTTTAGAACGTTAGTTCCGCCAATTGTATATGAATATGAATTTTCATCATAATCTCCTGAAGTAATAGTTCCTGAAGATTCGGGTCCTCCTTCTCTATATGCTATAGTTTCTAATTGTGTACTTTCAGTTTCACTTGTTAAAGCAACAGCTGCTAAAACCTCTGCTCCAAATGGTAAAAGCAAAGTAACAATGCATAGCCATACAAGCAAAATCTTTCCAATCTTTTTAATTTTCATAGAATTGGTACCTTCCTTTACTATATATTTATTTTTATATTTTAAAATTAGCAAATCCGCTAATCCGTTGTATTATTAAATACTACTCGACATTATTAATTATAGTATAAAAAGGTTAATAAATCAACCCCTTTTAAGTTTTTTTGTTAATATTTTTTATTACATTTTGATTAAAATTTTGTAATTTTATTTATACATTTCTTTATTTTTCCATAAATATTGGTAAAATATTGATTTTTAGGCAAATCTATGCTATAATATTAAATGTGAGCAGGAAAAAAGAACCTAAAATATATAATTCTTATTAAGGAGGATTAAAAATGCGTGATAATTATTTAGATGAATTAGATGGAATACTTGCACAAAGATCTGACGTTGATGATAGTTTTAGAAACGAATTAGCATACTATAAATCTATACCTGAAGTTTCAGTAGATTCTGAAATTTTAAACTTATACGATAGAAAAACAAATATTGCTTCAAATGCAGATAGAATAATAAATGCAGATTCAAAATCAATTAAATCTATACAAAGAGGAATTGATGAAAGTGAACTAAGTTTAAAAAATGACAGAATTAATTTAGTAGAAATGGTTCAACAAATTAGAGAAGCAAAAAAAGAGTGGAAATCTACTATACCTTTTACTAAAAAAGCTCGTGAAGCTCATAGAAAATATGTAAATTTAAAGCGCCAATTCAAGGAAAAAAATAGATCTAAACGTAGATTAAGAGAAAGACTAAAAGAAGATAAAGAACGTATAGCTAATAAAAAAGAAGAAATCTCTAAACAAAAACAACTTCTTACAGAAGCTAAAGATTATTCTAAAAAATTAGAAACTGGTATTAGAAGACAATTTGATGTAGCCAATAAAATATTAGCAACAAGAGAGCATTTTAAAACAATGGATCTAAGTGATCCAGGTTTATCAACTGAATATAAGGCAGCTATAACAAAATTGTCTCAATTAACTAAAGAACCATTAAAAATTTCTATTTCTCAACCTTTAACAGATAAGTCAACAGAATTAATGCAAACTTTAGCTAAACTTCAAACTATAATTCCAGATAATGATAAATTAGCCATCAAACAAGCTGAACATACATTAGATGAAAAAAGAAAAACATATATTAGAAGAGTTGAAGATCCATCTTTAGATGCTTTAGACGCACCAGACGAACATGGTGGTCACTAAAATACAAAATAATCACCTTGAAAAATCAAGGTGATTATTTTTTTATTTTCGAACAAAAACTTCAACAAATATCTTACCATAAGTCTCACTTTCTGCAATCGCTATACCTGTATAATTATAACTTTCACTCAAAATATTAACTTTATGATTTTCTGAATTCATCCACGCTTCTACTGCTTTTGATAAGCTCGAATTTCCAGCAATATTTTCTCCAGCAGAACTATATGAAACTCCAAATGTAGTTAACATATTTTGTATATCTCCATAAGTTTCTGAATTATGTGCAAAATAATTGTTTTGCACTAAATCTTCTGCTTTTAATCTAGCTACATTTTGCACTTCACTATCTATTTCTAAAGCTTGTAATCCATTTGCTTCCCTATTTGCATTTATTAAATCTAAAAATTCTTGTTCATCTTCTGTAAGTTCTTCACTATTTGCAAACTCTTCGGCAATTACCTCTTCTGTTGTAGTTTGTACATTAATATTTTCAGTATCTTCTTGAGATGAATCAGTATCTACCGTTTCTGAGGTATTTAATTCACTGTTTGTAGACTCAGTAACATTTTCTGAAGTATTATTTAAATTTTCTGCATTATCCGAGACATCATCTGATTGTGAGTATCTTTCTGTTTCATCATATACCGCTTCTATATAATCACTCGAGACAGCTCCAACCAAATCATCATCTGTTTTTACAATATACCAATTACCTACTTTTGCAAAAACATCAACATAATCATCTTTATAAATTTTACCTACTCTATTATAAGTAATTCCTGGACCACATCTAACATTTAAGCAACTTGCTGTAACTTTTCCGTACATTAAAATCTAAACTTTCATATTTTATACCAAAAACTTTTGAAGTAAATGTAAAAACAAGAATTAAACTTAAAAATACAGCTAAAATTTTCAGTTTGTTTTTCTTTAAAAATTTTTTCATAAGTATTTCCCCCTATCTTTATTTATAAGGGTTATACCCACTTTTTTTAATTTTAAACATTTAATTTAAAATAATTTTTATAATTTGAAAGAAAAATTCTAAAATAATCTTGCCAAGTAGTTCTACTTAAATTATTCTTAAGCACTATATCAACTGAATATAAAATCTTATCATTATATTTCAAACTCATTACACCTAATTTTGAACCAACTGGTGTTTCAGCATCTATTTTGGTTACTGTATAAATTGATGTTTTTAAATCTGAAATTTCATTTTTATTTATTGGATATATATATGTATAATTATCTAAATATCCAATTTCTGGAGTCCCAAGAGATTTGTTTACTGATATTTTTTGAGTATTTTTAAAATTTTCAAATGCAAATTCAATTTTTTCATAAGTATCTACCATTTCAAAATTATTAAATACATAATTTATAACATTTCTTGTATCTAATCCTCTAATTTTTTTAGTATCTGCTCCTAAAACTACAATAATTACATCTAAGTTCCCACGTTTGCAAGATGTAACTAAACACCTTCCTGCATTTCCAGTAAATCCAGTTTTTACTCCATAAACTCCATCTACATATCCTAAAAGCTCATTTGTATTTGTGATAGTTCTACTATAATTTCCTACCATTATTGATGTAGTTTTTGTTCCAACTATATTTATAAAATTTTCAATGTTTAAAGCATAATTTGTTAAAACTGCTAAATCATAAGCTGTTGTATAATGATTATCATCATCCAATCCATGAGGTGTTACAAAATGAGTATTAACTAAACCCAATTCTATTGCTTTATTATTCATAAGTTCAGCAAAACCTTCTAAGCTTCCCCCAACATGTTCAGCGATTGCAACAGCACAGTCATTTCCGTGAGCGAAGCAACAGTCCATACATAAGTGACTCCATTGTCATTGTTGTTCCAGATGTTATTCCAAGAGTTGACCCCCCTGTATTTGCAGCCTTGCTTGATATTTCAACGCTTTCAGATAAATCACAATTTTCTAAAACAATTATTGCTGTCATTATCTTTGTAGTAGAAGCCATAGCAGTTTTAGTATATGCGTCTTTCTCATACAAAACTTCACCTGTACTTCTTTCCATACAAATAATATGTTTAGAATAAGTTTCTGGTTCTTCAATAATATCACCAGAAGTCTCAACAACTTCTAAATTTACATCTTCTTCAGTAACTTCTTCTATCTCATCATCAGCAAAGCACTTATAATTTAAACTAAATATAATAATAAAAGCAATCAAAACAATTTTCTTTAAAACCCTACTCACAACAAAAACCTCTTTAAAAAATATACTTTATAAAATATATTCATCAAAGAGATTTTTATTATAAAAACACATTGAAATTTAAATATTCAAAAACCCGTAGTTTAAAACTACGGGTTTAATCTTTTAATATTTTCTTTTTCTTGCAGCCTCAGATTTCTTTTTTCTCTTTACGCTTGGTTTTTCATAATGTTCTCTTTTTCTAACTTCTTGAAGTACACCATTTCTTGCACATTGGCGTTTAAATCTCTTAAGAGCGTCTTCTATATTACCGTTATTAACTTTAACCTCTGACATAGTATTTTCCCCCCCTTCGAAGTTCGAAACCATTTTGTGGGATTTCTTTTATTTAGGGTATGTATTATATAAAATCCCTAACTGTTTCTTATTATACATTAATTTAATACAACTTGTCAATACTAAAATTCTCTTTAAATTAAGGTTTTTAAACAAAATATGTATTATAATTTTTAAAGTAATTAAGCATTTTTGAATATAATGTAAAATTTTAGTTTGGTTCAAAAAGTTCTCCAATTGATGTAGCTTCATTAATTCTTTTTATAGCTTCTCCAAAAAGTTCTGAAATTGAAACAACAGTGATTTTATCTAATTTTTTAGATTCAGGTAATGGAACTGTATTTGTCATAACAAGTTCTTTTAATTCTGAATTTTGTATTCTTTCAATTGCTGGTCCTGAAAGTATTCCATGTGTACATCCAACATAAACATCTTTTGCTCCAAATTCTTTTACAACTCTAACTGTTTCCATAATAGAACCTGCAGTATCTACTTCATCATCAAAAACTAATGCATTTTTTCCTTTGATATCACCAATAACACTTGTTGCAATTGCATTATCATCATTTCCATTTCTTCTTTTATCAATTAAAGCAATTGGACAATTAAAATGCTCCGCATATTTATATGCTTTTTTAGAACTTCCAGCATCTGTTGCAACAACTACTTTATTTGGAATATCCTTTTTATCAAAATATTTTTCCAAGATAGATTTTCCCGTTAAAACATCAACATTTATATCAAAATAAGCTTGAATTGCAGGATTATGTAAGTCACATGTTAAAACTCTTGTTACTCCTGATGCTTCAATTAATTGAGCTAAAAGCTTTGCTGTTACTGGAACACGAGGTTGATCTTTTTTATCTGTTCTTGAATATAAATAATATGGTAAAACTAAAGTTATTCTTTTTGCTGTAGCTCTTTTTATTGCGTCTACCATAATTAACATTTCCATAATTCTTTCATTTACAGGTGGTTCTGTTGTTTGAATAACAAATACATCTTTTTCTCTAACAGATTCTAAGATTTGAACAAAGTTGTTGTCATTCTTAAATTTTAGTCTATTAACTTTACCTGGTTCAATTTTTAAATAATCACAAACTTCTTTAGTAAACTTCTCAGCTGACTCACTTGCAGCAAATACTTTAATATTCTCCATTTCTTTCTCCTTTTTTAGGGACACGGGGACGGTTCTCTTGTCCCAATTTTCTTTCTTGGGACAAGAGAACCGTCCCCGTGTCCCGCATGTGCCAAATTATAAATGTAAAACTCTTGCTTTTATTTCTTTTGTCTTTCCGACATTCCAGAAGTTTTCTCCTAAATACCCACATGTTCTTCTAGTTACTGTAAGTTTAGAATGATCTTTATTTCCGCAATTTGGGCACTCCCATTCTAAATTATCATTTATAATTATCTCTCCATCAAAACCACAAACATGACAATAATCGGATTTTGTATTTACTTCTGCATACTGTATATTATCATACATGAATTTTATCAAATCTTCAAGTGCTGTCAAGTTATTTTTCATATTTGGTATTTCAACATATGAAATAGCTCCTCCTGACGATATAGTTTGGAACTTACTTTCAAATTTTAATTTTTGAAAAGCTGGTATTTTTTCTCTAACATCAACATGATATGAATTTGTATAATATCCTTTATCTGTTACATATTCAATATCACCAAATCTTTCTTTATCAACTCTTGCAAATCTATAACATAAACTTTCAGCTGGAGTTCCATATAAAGCAAATCCAAGTCCTGTTTCTTTTTTCCATCTATCTACTGTATCTCTTAAATGATGCATAACTTCTAATGCAAATTTTTCTCCAACTGGATCTGTATGACTAACCCCTTTCATAAGTTTTGTCATCTCATAAATTCCAATATATCCAAGAGAAATAGTTGAAAAACAGCTATTTAAATACTCATCTATTTTTTCTCCTTTAGCTAATCTTGCAATTCCACCATATTGCCAATGAATTGGTGAACAGTCAGAAATAGTTCCTAAAAGTGCATTATGACGACACATTAAAGCATCAAAACAAAGCTCTAGTCTTTCATCTAACAATCTCCAAAATTTTTTCTCATTACCATTTGCTATTATTCCTATTTGAGGTAAATTAATACTTACTACACCTTGATTAAATCTAGATTCAAAAACATATTCTCCTTTTTCATTTTTCCAAGGTGATAAGAAACTTCTACATCCCATAGGACTAAATACATTTCCTTCATAATTTTGTCTCATTATTTTTGCTGAAATATAATCTGGATACATTCTTTTAGCTGAACATTTTATAGCAAGCTTTGTTATATAATCATATTTTCCACCTTTTAAGCAATTATTTTCATCTAAAACATAAATAAGCTTAGGGAAAGCTGGAGTTATATAAACACCTTGCTCATTTTTTATTCCTCTTAATCTTTGTTTTAAAATTTCTTCAATTATTAGGGCTACTTCTTCTTTATACTCATCTTTTTCATCAATAAACATAAAAATTGTAACAAAAGGAGTTTGTCCATTTGTAGTCATCAAAGTATTTATTTGATATTGTATCATTTGAACTCCAGTTTCTAAATCTTCTTGTCTTCTTTCTAAAGCATCTTCATCAGCCCTAGTATGAGCTTCATCTTTAGAATATCCTTTTTCTATATAATGAGCATATCTTTTCTTATAGATTTTATCATAAGTTCTTCTTAAATATTTTCCTAAATGTCTTATATCAACACTTTGTCCACCATATTGTCCACTAGCAATAGCAGCTATAATTTGTGTTGTAACATTACATGCAACAGAAAAACTCTTAGGGCTCTCTATCATTTTACCATTCATAACTGTACCATTATCAAGCATATCTTTAATATTTACAAGCATGCAGTTATGCATTGGTTGAATAAAATAGTCTTTATCATGGAAATGCAAAACTCCATCATTATGAGCTTTTACAATTCTTTTTGGAAGCATTATTCTATCAGCTAAATCTTTTGAACATTCTCCAGCAATTAAATCTCTTTGTGTTGAAACCAAATATGCATTTTTATTGCTATTTTCTTCCATTGTATCTTTATTGGTATTTCTAACTAAACTCATGATACTTTCATCTGTTGAATTTACCTGACGAATTATAGAATGCTTATCTCTATATAAGATATACTCTTTAGCTAAAGCAAATTTTCCAAGTTCCATAAGTTTTCTTTCTATAATGTCTTGAATTTCTTCAACATGCATTGAAGTTTTATTTTTGTTTTCTATTTCTTTTATAACTTCTTCAATACCTGCTCTTGATAGCTTTTGATTTCCTCTAACATCTTTATTTGCACTACTAATAGCTAAAATAACTTTATTACTGTCATATTCTACTTTTCTTCCATCTCTTTTTATAACTGTCATGACAGTTGTTTTTTCTTCTGTAAGTACATTTGTATTTTTTTCTTCTACTAACATTTTTGCCCCCATAAATTAAAAGTTTTTTACATTTCCTATCTTAGTTGCAATTTTATCACCCTAATCCATAATGTCAAGCGAGCATAATTATGTAAGCCGAACACTTCTATCCCGTATTTTATGAGGATTTTAGAGTTTTGAAATTAATATTAATTTTAAATCTCAATTAATGTAATTCTCTAATTCTAGGGGTTTACAAGATATAAATAAAATATTTTTATTTTTTTGATTACAATATTACATTTTGATAATTTTTTTAATTCATTTTTTATACTTTATAGTTCCAATTTTTGTATTTATATTATAAAATTGTTTTGGTGATTAGTTTGAAAAGAAAAGGTTATTTATATCAAGATATTTATAATTTTAATAATATTGAAAAAGCATTTAATGAAGTTTGTAAAAATACAAAAAATAAACGAAAAGTTGCTATTTTTAGGGAGTATAAATGTTCATATATTTCTAAGATTCATGATGTTTTAGAAAATCGCGCATATATTCCCGGTCCATATAATGTTTTTACGATTTATGAACCTAAAGAAAGACGTATTGTTAGTCAATCAATGTTTGATAAAATTGTAAATCATTTGGTTAGTAGACATATTTTATATCCATCTATTATTCCCTGTTTAATAAATGAAAATGTTGCTAGTAGAAAAAATCTAGGCACAAATGCTGGTTTAAATATTAGAGCAAATATTGAAAAAAAATTTTATAATTTATATAAAAACGATTATTATATTCTAAAATGCGATATTAGTAAGTTTTTTGCAAGTATTGATCATGAAATTCTTAAACAAAAGTTAAAAAGGAAAATAAAAGATAAAGATGCGTTAAATATTGTGTTTTCAATTATTGATAGTGATGAAAATGGTTTAAGTATTGGAAATATGACAAGTCAAGTTTTGGCTATATTTTATTTAAATGATTTAGATCATTTTATAAAAGAAGAATTGAAAATATCCTCTTATATTAGATATCAAGATGATTTTTTATTATATCATCATTCAAAAAAACATTTATCTTATTGTTTAGAAAAAATAAAAGAATTTTTAAATAAAGAAAAACTAATTTTAAATAAAAAAACAAGAATTTTCAAAGGAAGCGATAACTTTATCTTTTTAGGAAGAAATAAATATGGAAAATATGCAAAATATAGAACCGTAAAGCGAAAACTAAAGAAAAGAAAATACTTATATTATTCAGGAACTATTAATTTATCAAGTTTAGTTACAAGTCAACTATCATATTCTCATCTAGAAGAATTGAATAAAAAAAGACGCCAAAATAATTAGCGCCAAAAAACAGTATGTAAAATATAATCCCTTTCGAATATAAACCTACTAACAAAAATATTTTACCTATTTTTTATTTATAGCTTTAAGCTACAGGACAACGGTTTGTTTCTATCTAAAAACTTCTATTGTGTAACCTTAGTATACACAAACACAGTTTTTTTAGAATCTAGGGGACGAACACCGCATGTAGTTGTCATTCTCATTGCCATTCGAATTTGCCAAATTGTGGTTGTTAACATTGCCATCATTGACAACATACACCCCGAAATTAGCGTAGTTAGAGTTAGCATTGACATAGCGAGAGCCCAGCCTGACAACCATGCCCTATTTATGTAAAATCTAAGTTGTTACATTGTTTTTTCTATTTCCTTTATAGTTTTAAGCCATCCAGTCATATACATTATAATATCATTTAATTTGTTTCCTAATTTTACATATTTTTTACTTGTAATTAAGGTTTTGTCATAACTTAAATTTAGTAAAAAATCTATGATTTTTAATTTTGCAAATCCTTTTTCTAATATTTCAATTTTTCTATTATTATCTTTTATTAAGTTAGCTTCATAAAGCATTTCTAATAGATCAAAACAGTTATTTCTTATTCTACTTTTTATTTCAAAATCTTTTCTAGGAAAATTATCTAATTCTTTATCAACTCTTAATATAAATTCTCTTGTAAATTGGATAACTTTAAATTTTTCTTCTTTTATCATTTTACTAATATCTTTTCAATTTCCTGAATTTTTTGTTTTATTTCTTTTTTACTTAAATTATCTTCCAAATAATTAGCAATATTGTATATTCTCAGTTTTAATTTAGATTGTTCATATGATTCTGCAAATTTTTCATCATATGTATTTAAATTTTTATTATCATTTTTTTCTATTATTTCATAATTATTTCTTCTATCTACAATAATATAATTTATTTTATTTTGTTCTAGTCTAGCTAAAACTTTAGATTTGGCATTTTCTGGAAACCCAGCTGTTGTAAGATTTTGATCTATATATTTTAGCTTATATCCAAATATATGAGATAATATATATGAATCTTTTCCATATGCATGACAAAATACACCAATTTGAACAAGTACTATATCTTTTGGGTGAATTTTTTTAATTTCTTTTATCATAGTTACTACTGACATTTTTCATACACCTTTATATTAAAATTTTTATATATTTTCTTTGTGTAAGACACGAGGCCTTACACAAAGTTTTTTTCTTAATTTCTACATCAAGTTAAGAACCAGAAATAGTCCAAGATCCTTCTCCTGCAGGTGTTAATTGGATATTAGACTGAAGAGAAACTAGGGGACGAACACCGCATGTAGTAGACATCCTCACGGCCATCCGAACTTGCCAAAACGTGGTCGCCAACATAGCCATCATGGACAACATACACCCCGAAATAAGCGTAGTCAGAGCCAGCATAGACAAAGCGAGAGCCCAGCCAATACATAGCTGTATCGCCATCTCCAAATACCAAATTATATTTTGTTGAACTTGTATCTAATAAAGCACTTCCTATACATCCATAAAATGTACTTGTTAGTGTTGTTATCTCTTTTTTAGATTCTTCTGTTGCCGCCAAATCATATCCTACATGATTCCATTCTTCTGTATCATAATCATACCAATAAAATCCACCATTATGAATTCCTGTTATATTTCCATTTCCAAATAGTGTTGATTCATAATATGGTTTACTTGTTCCATCCCAATAATATGTTACCTCATTTCCATATAATGCCAATGTATCTTTTCCATATCCTTCTGTTTCATTCCAATATTCTGGTGTTAACCCTACTACTTTTGCTATATCTTCTTGATTTACACTCCTTGCACTTTGAGCATATTTTCCTTGACCATATAATTTAGATATATTATCTAATTCTGTTACAGAATTTCTTAATCCTGTTACTCCATCTAAATCATAATAACTTTGTGTTCCTTCTGTATATCCTCCACCATCTGGTCCTATTATATTTTCTGATATTATTTGTAATTGCCCATTTTCTACTCCTAGTACTCTCCAACCACCTGTATAACTATCTAAATTAAATACTTGATTTTCACTCCATCCTGTTGATGTTGCATTTGATGTATATGATGTATCTGTTGCACCTGTTATCGGATCATAATTTATATAATCTCCAACTTGTACTGTTACTTCTCCATCTGTTATACTTCCATCTTCATTTTCTGTCCATGTTTTTAATTCGCCTTCTATGTATATTACATTTCCTTCTGAATCAATATAATAATTTAGTCCATCTAATGTAAGTGTTCCTGTTGGTAAGTTAGAACCTATATTTGATGTATCTATTCCTAAATTATTTTCTAGATTTTCTTTTAATAAATCCGTATCTATATTTCCTGTATTATCATATGATCCTACAACCTCTAATGCTATTCGTTCTTTTCCATCTTCTATTTTACTTTTATCTGCTGCATCTACTGCCCTATTTAATATTCCATTGTCACCTACTACCATCGCTATTGTTACTCCTGCTAGTATTAATAGAACTATTATTGTTATTATCAGAGCTATTAATGTAACACCTGAATTTTTTCTTTTCATTTTTGACTCTCCTCTCTCTCTTATTTTTAGAAAATAAACACAAAAAGAGCACGTAAAAACTAACTCTTTACGTACTCTTTTATCTCATGACAAATAACATTACTTCTTTTAGTAATGTTTTCTAATTTATTTTTTTCTATTAATAAAATATCCGTGTGTGTGTGTGTGTGTGTACAGCCACAAGACTTTGCTTGATTTGTCATTAGTTTATATTTCCTTCCATTATTTTTCTATTATATTTTATATATAACTCACAACTTTTTCAATATATTTTTTATTTCATTTTTATTACATATTGCTACAAGGACGCTTTTAAAAAATTTGAACGTTTTAAATTAACAAAGAGAACTTTAATCAAGCTTTTTTAAAGTATCCTAAAAGATTGATATAAAAAAACTCCTAGGATAATCTCCTAAGAGCTTTTCTATCTAAATTATTATGAATTCATTATTTGATCAAATTCTTCTCCATCAATTTTCTCTTTTTCTAATAATACTTGTGCAACAGCTTGTAATTTATCCATATTTTCTTTTAATAATTTCACAGCTGTTTGATATCCAGTATCTATTATTCTTTTAACTTCTTCATCAATAATTCCTGAAGTTTCTTCACTATAATTTCTTTCTTTAGCGAAATCTCTTCCTAAGAATACTTCTTCATCACCTGAACCAAATGTTATTGTTCCAAGTCTTTCGCTCATACCATATTTTGTAACCATTGCTCTTGCAATTTTTGAAGCTCTTTCTATATCATTGCTTGCACCTGTTGATACATCTCCTAAAACTAAGCTTTCAGCAACTCTACCACCTAATAATGATACTATATTTTCTTCCATTTCTGATTTACTCATAAATGATTTATCTTCTGATGGACGATACATAGTATATCCACCAGCCATTCCTCTTGGAATTATTGAAATTTGATGAACTACATCTTGTGTTGGTAAAAAGCTACTTACAACAGCATGACCTGCTTCATGGAAAGCAACTAATTTTTTCTCTTTTTCACTAATTACTTTTGATTTCTTTTCAGGTCCCATAGTAACTTTTACCATAGCATCTTCAACTTCATCCATACCTATTTCATGTTTATTACGTCTTGCTGCTAAAAGAGCTGCTTCATTTAAAACATTCTCTAAATCAGCGCCAGCAAATCCTGCTGTATTTCTAGCAATTATGCTTAAATCAACATCATCTGCCAATCTCTTTTTACGTGCATGAACTTCTAATATTTGTTGTCTAGCTTTAACATCTGGATTTGAAACAACAATTTGTCTATCAAATCTTCCTGCTCTTAATAATGCTTTATCTAATATATCTGGTCTATTTGTAGCAGCTAAAACTATTACACCTTCATTAGTTGAAAATCCATCCATCTCAACTAATAATTGATTTAATGTTTGTTCTCTTTCATCATGTCCTCCACCAAGACCAGCACCTCTTTGACGACCTACTGCATCAATTTCATCTATAAATATAATACATGGTGAATTCTTTTTAGCTTGTTCAAATAAGTCTCTAACTCTTGATGCACCAACACCAACAAACATTTCTACGAAATCAGAACCACTTATAAAGAAGAAAGGAACTCCTGCTTCACCAGCAACTGCTTTTGCTAATAAAGTTTTACCAGTTCCTGGTTGACCAACTAATAAAACACCTTTTGGAATTCTTGCACCCATATCTGTGAATTTTTTAGGTGATTTCAAAAATTCTACAATTTCTTGTAATTCTTCCTTTTCTTCATCAACACCAGCAACATCTTTAAAAGTTACTTTAGATTTATCATCTGCAGCGTTTATCATTCTTGCTCTACTTCTTGCAAATGAATTAGTACCTTTATTTTGTCCTTGATTTGGATTCATAAGTAATAACCAGAACAATAAGAAGATTATTAAAATTACAAATGGTGAGAAAATACTAAGTATAACAGAAAAGATAGATTCTTCTTCTTGAATTACATTAAAATTACCATCTACCATGTAATTTGTTGCTGTATTCATAAAACTGTCTATACTTGGAATTATAACTTCTTTTCTTACTGACTCTGAATCTAATGTTACTGTAGCTGTTGTTCCATCAGAAGAAAGTATAACTTCTGAAACTTCTCCTGCTTTTATACTATTAATAAGTTCAGAATAAGACATTTCTGTTTCATTACTATTGAAATTTGCATTTAATAGTACAACAAATAGCACTATTCCTATTAGCCACATAGCTAATGTTTTAATTCCACTTCTACTTTTCAAATTTAAATACCTCCTGAAAAAACTCTAAACTATTTCGATATTAAATATGATAACATAGGGTAATTTACTTTGCAATAGATTTTAAAAAAGAAATTTCCGTGTAATATTAGTACTTTCAGGGGTTCTTACGGATAATTACTTTACCGAACTCAAAATAATTTGTTTATTTTTTATTACAATTTTAAAATGTTTATTTGGAGTTAAAAATTTATTTCCAATATTATTATTACAAAGTTTTATCATATCATCTAAATGTATTTTTTCAATGCCTTTTGTACTTCCAAAAATATTTTTTATTGCATAAAGCAAAATTTTCTTTTGTATTAAAACATCTAAACTATTAAATTTTTTTAAATCTAATATAATAATAGACTCTTTATTTTTATCATATTCATCATTACTTAAATTAATATTAACTTCTTTTAAAATTATATTCTTATATGCTTTTATAGTTTCTTTTTCTACAAAAAGCTCTTCCTCCCTAGCAATTTGACTCAATCTATTTAAACCATCAATAATATTTGGATTAAATTCTTTTTTTATATAAGGAATAACTATATTTCTTATTTTATTTCTTGTAAATTCATTCTCATCATTAGACTCATCATGACATGGATTTAAATTTTTAGAAAATTCTTCTATTTCATCTCTTGAAATTTCAATCAAAGGTCTAATGTACACACCCTGTTTAGGTTCAA
>CALXVK010000035.1 GCA_944391975.1 uncultured Clostridia bacterium | reverse complement strand
TTTAATAAAAGGATAAATTATGATAAAAGTATTATTTGTATGTTTAGGAAATATATGTAGATCTCCAATGGCAGAATATATGTTTAAAAGTATGGTAAAAAAAGAAGGACTAGAAAATGATTTTTACATAGATTCTGCTGGGACAAGCTCTGAAGAAAGCGGAAATTCTATGCATTATGGTACTAAAAACAAATTAGATCAAATGAATATAGGATATGGAAATCATTTAGCAAGAAAAATAACAAAACAAGATTATGAAAAATTTGATTATATTCTATGCATGGAAGAACGAAATGTTATAAATGCTGAAAGAATAGTGGGAGGAGATTTCAAAAATAAAATATATAGACTACTAGATTTCTCTGATAAACCAAGAGATATTGCAGATCCATGGTATACAGGAAATTTTGACAAAACTTATGAAGATATATCTCAAGGGTTACAGGGATTTATGAAGTATTTAAAAAAGAATGTTTTATAATTTATAAATAATATTAAGAAAGGAAATTCTATTGAAAGAACTTGAAATTAAAATAGATGATTTAAAACATAATTTGAATTCAATAAAAAGACATGCTAAAGGTACAAAAATAATTGCTGTTGTTAAAGCTAATGGAATGGGATTTGATTTAATTAAATATTCTAGATTTTTAATTGATAATGGTATAGAAAATTTAGCTGTTGCAACAACTGATGAGGCTGAAAAATTAAGATTAGCTGGAATAGATGTGAAAATTTTAATGCTTTCAGAAGTTTTTTCAGATGAAGAATTGGAAATATTGATTGAAAATGATATAATACTTACTATTGGTAGTATAGAAGAAAAAGAAAAAATAGAAAAATTAGCTGTTAAATTAAAAAAGCAAGTAAATGCTCATATTAAAATTGATACAGGTTTTGGAAGATATGGATTTATATATACAAATGAAAATGAGATTTTAGAAGCAATAAAAGATTCAGAAAACATTAAAATTACAGGAGTATATACACATTTTTCAAAACCTATAGATTTTAAATGGACAAATAAACAATTTCAAAGATTTATGGTTTTAATGCAAAAAATAAAGCCAATAAATTCAAATTTAATTTTCCATTGTTCAAATTCAACTGCGTTTATACTTTATCCAGAAATGAACTTAGATGCTGTAAGGCTTCGGCTCTTGTATTCGGAGGAAGAGTTTTAAAAAATACCTTAGGTTTAAAAAGAATTGGAAGCTTTAAATCAGAAATAGTTTCAATAAAAGAAGTTCCAAAGGGTTATAATATTAGTTATAGTAATGAATTTAAAACTAAAAGTAAAACAAAGATTGCTATAATTCCTGTTGGATATATGGATGGATTAAATGTAAGAAATGGGCGAGATAGCTTTAGTTTTAAAAATAATATTTTATCAATTTGTATGGAAATAAAAAAACTATTTACAAAACCAAATCTTAAGGTTATTATAAGAGATAGAAAATACAATATAATAGGAAGACTTGGAATGTATCATGCTATAATTGATATTACAGGAGCAAATGATATAAAAATTGGTGATGAAGTTTTTCTTTCAATTGCTCCAATATATACAAATAATAATATTAGAAGGGAGTACATCTAAAACATGGAAGAAGAAAAGAAAGTAAGCTTTTTTAAGAGAATTAAAATAGCGATATTTAACTTAGAAAATTATAAAATTTTTGTTAATGAAAGATTTTCAAAAGCAATAAAATATATATTTTCATTAATTGCTATAGTTACTATAATTTTAAGTATCTCAACAACAATATCCTTTAGACAAAGATTTGATAAATTAGTTTCATATTTAGAAACTAGTTTTCCTGAATTTGTATATGAAAATGAAGAACTAAATGTTAATGAGAATGTTAATGCATATGATGAAGAATATGAAGCTAAATTAATAGTTGATACAGGAGATGTAACAGACGAACAGCTTGAAAATTATAAAGAAGAGGCAAGTGAAGGATATTATTCTTTAATATTATTAAAAGATAAAGCAATATATACAATTGCAGGTTATGAGTATCAAGCAACTTATAGCGATTTCTTTAATTCACTTGGTATTGAAAGTTTTTCAAAAGCAGAAATTTTTGAAAATTATTTAAATGATGATGGTATTGTAAAAGTTACTATTGTAATGTTTATATATGCAATTATTTATCTATTTGTATCTAATATTTTAGTTATAATAGAAGATATATTAATAATAGCTATTTTTGGATGGATTTGTAGTAAGATTTGCAAAGTTGCTTTAGATTTTGTTAATAACTGTAAATTGGCTGCATATTCTGTTACACTTTCATTAATTTTAAGTACAGTATATTCAATAGTAAACACATTTACAAATTTCCAAATAAAATATTTTTCATTAATGTATATGATTATAGCATATATTTATATTATTGCGGCCATTATGATAATAAAATCAGATCCTAATAGAACAGTAGGCCAAGAAGTTCCAGTAGGATTAAGTAATGAAAAAAATAATGAAGAAATTAAAGATGAAAAATTAGAAGATAAAAAAGATAAAGAAGAGGAACAAAAAGAAAAAAATCAAGCTACAAAAGAAAAAAAGAATAGAGGAAAAAAGAAAAGCAAAGAAGATAACAAAAAAGAATTGGAAGGAGATAGTTTACCAAATGGCGAATAAGAAAAATCCAAACAATAAAGATAAGAAAAAGGAAAATAAATTTTGGGCGTTTTTTGTTCCAGTATTGATTATAGTTGTAATAGTGTGTTTTGTACTTTACAGTCATTTTGAAACACAAGAAGATAATTTATCATATGATGCGCTTATTACTTCTTTAAATAATAATGAAGTTGAAAAGCTTGAAATGGAAACTGGAAGTGCATCAATAAAAGTTATAATGAAAGGTGAAGAGCCTGAAGAGGAAAGAATAGAAACAGTTGTAGTTCCTAGTGTACAAGCTTTTATGGAACTTGTAAATACAAAAATTGATGAAGGAGTTTTTGATGTAGAAATTGAACAAACATCTCCTAATCAATTTATTACAGTTTTGGAAAATCTTGTAACATATATTCCAACAATAATGCTTATTGTTTTATTAGTTTTAATATTTAAGATGCAAGGATTTGGTGGAGACCAAGGAAAAGTTTATGGAACAGAAGAAGGTGGAAAGAAAAGTAAAGTTAAATTTGAAGATGTTGCAGGTTTAGATGAAGAAAAAGGTGAGCTTGTTGAAATTGTAGATTTCTTAAAACATCCAGATGAATATATAAAAATGGGTGCCAAAATACCAAGAGGTATACTTCTTTATGGAAAACCTGGAACTGGTAAAACTCTTATTGCAAAAGCAATAGCAGGAGAAGCAGGCGTACCATTTATTTCTATGAGTGGTTCAGAATTTATTGAAATGTTTGCAGGTTTAGGAGCATCAAGAGTAAGAAAATTATTTGAAAGAGCTAAAAAAATGGCACCATGTATTGTTTTTATAGATGAAATTGATGCAATAGGTTCAAGAAGATCAAGTAATAGTGGTGCAGAAACTGAAAATAATCAAACATTAAATCAATTATTAGTCGAAATGGACGGATTTGAAACAAATGAAACAGTAATAGTTTTAGCTGCAACAAATAGACCTGAAATGTTAGATAAAGCTCTATTAAGACCAGGAAGATTTGATAGACAAATAACAATACCAGCTCCTGATTTACTTGGAAGAGAAGAAATTTTAAAATTGCATAGTAAAGATAAAAAATTATCTGAAGATATAAATTTAAAAGAAATTGCTGGTGATACAGCAGGATTTACAGGTGCTGAACTTGCTAATGTTTTAAATGAAGCTGCAATTATTGCTACAAAATCAGGTCATGATAAAATTGAAAAAGATGATATTGAGAATGCTGTAAGAAAAATTACAGTAGGATTAGAGAAACATAACAGAGTAGTATCAGAAAAAGATAAAAAATTAACAGCATATCATGAAGCAGGACATGCTGTAGTTAGTAAATTTTTACCAACACAGAAAGATGTAAAAGAAGTTTCAATTATACCAAGGGGACTAGCTGGTGGATATACAATGTATAAAACAAATGAAGATAAATACTATGTTTCAAGAACAGAGCTTTTAGAAAAAATGGTTTCTTTAATGGGAGGGAGAGCTGCTGAAAGTTTAGTTTTAAATGAAATTTCAACAGGAGCAAGTAATGATTTAGAAGTTGCAACAGGAATTGCAAGAGATATGTTAACTATTTATGGTATGAGTGATTCATTAGGTCCAATTTCATTAAAAGTAGAACAATCTTATGAATTAGAACTTTTTGGAGAAAATGTAGTAAATGAAGTAGGAAATCAAATGAGACTTTTAATAGAAAATGCTTATGAAACAGCTATTAAAATTTTATCAGAACATAGAGATGTTTTAGATAAAGTAGCTTTATGTTTATTAGAAAAAGAAAAAATTACTGAAGAGGAATTTGATAGTTTCTTTTTAGAAAATGAACCAAAAGAGGTATAATATGGGATTTTTTGAAAAATTAAAAAATGGTTTAGGTAAAACCAAAAATTCTATAAGTGAAAAAATAAATAATGTATTTAGTAATTTTAGAAAAGTTGATGAAGAACTTCTAGAAGAATTAGAAGAAGTATTAATAATGTCTGATATAGGTGTAAATACATCTAGTGAAATTATTGATGAATTAAGAACAAAAATTAAAAGAGAAAAAATTGAAGATGAAGAAGATGTAAAAAAAGCTTTAAAAGAAATTATGAAAGATTTTTTAGATGTTGGAGATACTAGTTTAGATTTATCTAATAAACCAGCAGTTATTTTATTCATAGGAGTAAATGGGGCTGGAAAAACAACTTCAATTGGTAAAATTGCTAACAAATTAGTAAGTGAAGGAAAAAAAGTTGTAGTAGCAGCTGCTGACACGTTTAGAGCTGCTGCTGTTGAACAATTAGAAGTTTGGTGTGAACGTTCTAAAAGTATAATTGTAAAAAAAGAAGAAGGAGCAGATCCTGCATCGGTTGTTTTTGAGGCAATTCAAAAAGCAAAAGAAATAAATGCAGATGTACTTATTTGTGATACAGCAGGTAGGCTTCATAATAAAAAGAATTTAATGGATGAACTTTCAAAAATAAATAAAATTATAAATAGAGAATTACCTGATTCTTCAAAAGAGATTTTGCTTGTACTTGATAGCGAAACAGGTCAAAATGCTATAGCTCAAGTAAAAGCATTCAAAGAAACAGCTGATATTACAGGAATAGTTCTAACAAAACTTGATGGAACAGCAAAAGGCGGAGCTGTAATTGGAATTGCCAATGAAAATAAGATACCAGTAAAATTTATTGGTGTTGGTGAAAAAATAGATGATATGGAAGAATTTAACTCAGAAGATTTTTTAAATGCAATACTATAAATGAAAGGATGCTATGAAAATGGATGGGGAAAAAACACCAAAAAAAGTAAATATTAGAAGAATTATTGTATTAGTTGTTTTAGCTATTTTTATAATTTGGCAAGTAATTGCCAATAGAGCAGAATACTTAAAAGTTAAAGAAATAGGAGATAGCTATACAAGTATATTTTTTAAAGATTTTTATATGGAACTTATGGTTTTAGGAATATGCTTTGCTGTTACTTATATATTATTTTATATAAATAATAAAGTAATAAAAAAAGGAATGAAAGTATTTTTTGACAAAGAAAAAAGAGAAATGCCAAAACTTCCAAATAAGAGTATTTCTTTAATAGCAGCATTAATAGCAGGTGAATGTGGATTAAAATATTTATATTCACCTTTAATAACTGCGATGAATTCAACTTTTTTTGGTATCGAAGATGCTGTATTTGGCAAAGATATAGGATTTTATATGTTTATATTGCCATTTGTAAAAAATTTGATTATTTTTTTAATTGTTGTTTCATTAATAATGATTATTTATACAGCAATTTATTATGTTATATCAATTAATGTATGTTTTAAAAATGGAGTTGATACAGGAGATTTAAAGGAAAGTATATTTATAAAACAAATTAAAACATGGGCTATAATATTTGGAATTTTGATTAGTAGCTATATTTTGGTTACAGCTCAAGATATTTTAACTGGTAATATGCTTACAATAAAAGATGAAACGGGAACAGAACTTGTTGGAGCAGGTCTTACAGATACAGTAATAAAATTATGGGGATATAGAATTTTTGCAATTGTAGTTTTAATTTCAATTATTAGAATTATAAAAAATGCAAGTATTGCAAATTTTAAAAAATGTATTGTTTCAGCTTCTATTATTCCAATTTATTTAGTCGTAATGTTTGGTGTTTTAATCTATTTTCAAGAGATATACGTTGGCTCAAGTGAATTAGATAAGGAAAAATCTTATATTAAATATAATATTGATGCAACAAAAGAGGCTTTTGGAATAGATATTGAGCAACAAAATATTAATGATTATGAAACATTAAATCTTGATGTGGTTGAAGATAATAAAGAAGTATTAGATAATATACCTATTGTAAATGAACAAGTTATTAATCAATCAATTACTGATACTCAAGATAATATTACATATTATGATTATTCTAATACGAATTTAGGAGTTTATAGTGTAGATGGTGAAAGAAAATTATTATCTCTTACAGCAAGGGAAATAGTAAATGATTCAAACCGTTCATATAATAATAAAACTTTTGAATATACACATGGATATTCTGTAGTGGTCTCTGATCCTTCAAAAATTGATGAAAACGGGTATGTTCAAATTTTGCAATCAGATTTTGATGAAAAAGATGATATCTTAAATATTGAGCAACCTAGAATATATTTTGGGTTAGAAACAGATGAGAATATAATTGTAAATTCTTCATATGGAGAAGAATTTGATTATCCTACATCAGCTTCAGGTTATGAATCTAATGTGTATGATGGAGAAGCAGGTCTTAATTTAGGATTTTTTGATAGATTAGCTGTTGGGTTAACATCTGGAAATTATAGTTTAATATTTTCGAGTTATTTAGAGTCAGATAGTAAAATAATTACAACAAGGAATGTTATTGAAAGAGCAAGAACTCTTTTACCATATATAAAATATGATGAAGATCCATATTTAGTTGTAACAGATGAAGGTAATTTGGTTTGGGTTATAGACGGATATACAACTTCAAATGAATATCCATATTCACAAAGTATTACTATAACAAATGATGATGGAATCAAAGAAACTATTAATTATATTAGGAATTCTGTTAAAGTTCTAGTTGATGCATATGATGGAACAACAACATTTTATATAACTGATAGAAATGACCCTATAATTATGATGTATAACAATATGTATCCAGACTTATTTGCTGATGAAGATGAAGAGATTCCTGAAGATATACAAAGAAATTTAATGTATCCACAATATTTGTTTGATATCCAATCACAAGTTATAGCAACATATCATGATATTTCAGAAGATATGTTATATAGAGCTGATGATATATGGAGTTTATCTACAGATGGTGAATCACAAATTTCTTCACATTATACAATGCTTAAAACAAATGATAGTAAAAGTGCTGAACTTGGTTTAGTTGTAACATATACTAGAGCTGGTAAAGGAAGTTTAAATTCATATTTAGTTGGTACTACTGATGGTGTAACAAATGAGTTATCACTTTATAAATTCTCTTCTGACAATAGTATAATTGGTATTTCACAATTAAATTCTTTAATTGAAGAAGATGAGAGAATATCTTCAGAATTGGAATCTTTAGAAGTTTCTGGAGTTGAAGTTGTTAAAGATATAATAATAGTACCTATTGAAAATTCAATTTTATATATTGAGCCAGTATATCAAGTAAGACTTAATGAGTCAGAAACTCAAGTTCTGAAAAAGGTTATAGTATCTTCTGGAAATAAAGTTGCAATTGGTGATGATTTAGAAGAAGCAATAACAAATCTATTATCTGAAAATAATTCAGTAGAAATTGAGTATATAGATATGGAAAATATTGATCAAGTTATAGATTCTATAATAGAAGCGAATCAGAATTTGAAAGAATCTATGAATGCTCAAGATTTGGAGATGGTTGGAAAAGATTTAGAAACACTGCAAACTTTACTAGATCAATTAGAAGTTTTAAGAAATCAAGAAATTGAAGAAGCAGAAGAAAATATGAATTTTGATGATGATACTGAAAGTAATATAGAAAATGAGAATACAAATAATTCAGATACGGCTAATACTACTGAAAGTAGTTCTGCAAATAGTATATAATATAGGAGGATTTTATGAATTTAGCAAATAAGTTAACTATTTTTAGAATAATTTTAGTACCATTAATGGTAATTGTAGCAATAATTAATCCATCAGGAAGTTTACTTGGAATATCTACAACTTTTTGGATCATGGGAATAATTTTTATAATTGCATCTATTACAGATAAATTAGATGGATATATAGCAAGATCTAGAAATCAAATAACTACATTTGGAAAATTTTTAGACCCAATAGCAGATAAAATTTTAGTATTAACAGCAATGATTATATTTGTTGAATATGATAAGCTTCCAGCTTGGATACCAATCATAGTTGCTTTTAGAGAATTTTTAGTATCAGGATTTAGATTAGTTGCAAGCCAAAAAGGTGGTCAAGTAATAGCAGCATCTGTATGGGGAAAATTAAAAACCGTAACACAAATGATAGCTTTGGTTTTAATGTTTATAGACAGTTATAGCTATGGATATTTTATAACAAATCCAATTGATAATATGGGTTTAAAAATACTAAATATAATAACTTTTATAATGATGACAATTTCAGTAATTGCAACAATATTCTCAGGATATGATTATATTAAGAATGGAAAAGATTTGTTTAAAGAGGACTCAAATTAGAAGCAGCATTTCTAGCACATTTTTATTTAATTAGAGTTCAACCATAAAAAGTGTATCTTACTATTTTTTATGTAAGTAATGAGGAAAGTGCAATATAAGTATTTTTAATATATCATATAAAAAAAGAGCAAAGCCCCTTGTTTAAGGGGCCAGCTCTCGAATCCGAACAAAAACAAGCACATGTGCGAGTTTTGTTTTGGTTTCTTTAGATAGAATCATTGAATTGAAGACGATGATAGGGAGATTTCTTTCTTTTATAATTGCTTTAATAATTGACTTAGAGTCTACGCAATTAAAAAAGGTGTTCTCACCTGGAATGTCTACAATTACGATTCTACCAGTTTTTAGCTCAGTTATGACGTTGTCTATAATGTCCCGAGCATCTTCCATTCTTATCATGTAAATTTCCTCCCGGATGTTTTTGGAATGGAAATATTATATCATAATTAAATTTTGAAGTAAACATATATTTAATCTATATATAAATTGAATTTTATGAAGAGGATTAAAAAATGAATAGAGAACAAGCGAAAAAGAGAATTGATGAATTAAATAAATTAACAGAGTATTATGCCAAAAAATACTATGATGATGATGATCCTGAGATATCAGATTTTGAATATGATATGCTTATGGTAGAATTAAGAAATTTAGAAAAAGAATATCCTGAATTTATAAAAAAAGAATCTCTAACTCAACATGTTGGTGGACATGTAAAAGAAGGATTTGAAAAAGTAACACATGAAGTACCACTTCAAAGCCTACAAGATATATTTGACTTTGATGAATTAAAAGCATTTGATGAAAGAGTTAGAAAAGTCTTGAATGAAGAAGTTTCCTATGTTGTAGAAACAAAAATAGATGGATTAAGTGTGAGTCTGGAATATGAAAAAGGAATTTTTGTAAGAGGTGCAACTAGAGGAAATGGATTAGTTGGAGAAGATGTAACAGAAAATCTAAAAACAGTAAAACATATTCCAAAAATCTTAAAAGAACCTGTAACTATTACAGTTAGAGGAGAAGTATTTATTGGAAAAGATGATTTTGAAAAAATGAATTTTGAAAGAGAACAAAATGAAGAACCACTTTTTGCAAATGCTAGAAATGCTGCTGCAGGTTCTCTTCGCCAATTGGATAGTTCTATAACAGCTAAAAGGCCATTAGATATTTTCATTTTTAATGTGCAAAAATCAGATGATATAGAATTTAAATCACATTATGAATCTTTAGTTTATTTAGAAAAATTAGGATTTAATGTAAATCCAGTAAAAGTTCCAGTAAAAACAGTAGATGAAGCAATAAAAGAAATTGAGAAAATAGGTGAAAATAGAGATAAATTATCATTTGGAATAGATGGTGCAGTAATAAAAGTAGATAATTTAAAGCAAAGAGAAATTTTAGGAACAACTTATAAAGTTCCAAAATGGGCAATAGCATATAAATATCCACCAGAGCAAAAACAAACTTTATTAAAAGATATTGTATTTCAAGTTGGAAGAACTGGTGTAATAACTCCTCTTGCAATATTAGAACCAGTCAGAGTTGCAGGCTCTACAATTTCAAAAACAACTCTTCATAATGAAGATTTTATAAAAGAAAAAGATTTAAGAATAGGTGATAATGTTATAATTCAAAAAGCAGGAGATGTTATACCAGAAGTTGTTGGAGTTGTAAAAAAATCAGAAAAAGAACGTGGTGAAAAATTTAAAATGCCACATGTTTGCCCTGTTTGCGGAGCTTTAGCAGTAAGATTAGAAGGAGAAGCAGCAACTAGATGTATTGGAATTGAATGCCCTGCAAAACAACTTCAAAATATTATTCACTTTGCATCTCGTGAGGCTATGAATATTTTAGGTCTTGGTGATAATATAATAGAAGATTTATTAAATCGCGGAATGATAAAAAATATTGCAGATTTATATGAGTTAAAACAAGAGGATTTAGAAAAACTTAAGAAAAATGGTAAAAAATTTGCCAAGAATTTATATGATTCAATTCAAAATAGTAAATCTAATGATTTATATAGATTAATAACAGGTATTGGTATTAGAAATATTGGAGTTAAAGCTGCTAAAACATTAGCAAAACATTATAAAAATATGGATAATCTTATGAATTCAAGTATTGAAGAACTTATTATGATTGATGATTTAGGTGAAATAATGGCAAAAAGTATATATGAATTTTTTGCTCAAGAACAAACTAAAAATCTAATTCAAAGATTAAAAGAATATGGTGTAAATATGGAAGTGATTCAAGAAGAAGGAACTGATGAGAGGTTTAATGGTATGACTTTTGTTTTAACAGGAAGCTTAGAAAATTATTCTAGAAAAGAAGCAGAAGAAATTATAGAAAAATTTGGAGGAAAAACATCTAGCTCTGTTTCTAAAAAAACGACTTATGTTTTAGCAGGAGAAGATGCAGGAAGTAAATTAGATAAAGCTCAATCTCTTGGAATAACTATTATTACAGAAGACGAATTTGAAAATATGATAAAATAGAGATATTTGAAGAAGGGAATTTTATGGATAAGAATTATACATTTCAAATGTTTTGGGAAGATTTAAATAATCGGATTTCAAATATATTATACTTATATGGATTGTAGGTATTTAATTTATAAAATGACAAAAAATTGTTATAAAAATGAGCTCATTGAAGCAAAACCAAAATGTCCACATCAAAAAAGTGCAATGCTTACTTTAAAGAGAGTAAAAGAATTATTTGACTTTATGGAAGATTTGGAATATAAAGGTGTTGAGCTTTAAAATATAGTAGATAAAAGATATTTTTCAGAAAGGAATTATAATATGGAAGAAAATATTTTGAATCCTGTAGTTCAAAATGAAGAGGAAGAGCTTCAAGAAAATTCTTTAAGACCTCAAACTTTAGATGAGTATATAGGTCAAACTAAAGTTAAAGAAAATATGAGAGTTTATATTGAAGCTGCTAAAAAAAGAGGAGAAGCTTTAGATCATGTTTTATTATATGGTCCTCCAGGACTTGGAAAAACTACTTTATCAAATATTATAGCAAATGAAATGCATTCAAGAATACGTATAACTTCTGGCCCAGCAATAGAAAAGCCGGGTGATTTAGCAGCAATTTTAACAAGTCTTTCTGAAAATGATGTGTTATTCATAGATGAAATTCATAGATTAAATAAAAGTGTTGAAGAAATTTTATATCCAGCTTTAGAGGATTTTGGACTAGATATAATGATAGGAAAAGGACCTAGTGCTAAATCAATTAGATTGGACTTGCCAAGGTTTACATTAATAGGAGCTACAACAAGAGCAGGTTCACTTTCTACGCCATTAAGAGATAGATTTGGAATTGTTTCAAGATTAGAATTATATTCAGAAGAGGATTTAACAACAATTGTAAAAAGATCAAGTAAAATTTTAGGAATAGATATTGATGATTTAGCAGCAGGCGAGATTGCGAGACGCTCAAGAGGAACACCTAGAATTGCAAATAGACTTTTAAAAAGAGTAAGAGATTATGCAACGGTTTTAGGAAATGGAAAAATAAATTTGGAAATAGCAAAAATCGCTTTAGAAAAATTAGATATTGATGAATTAGGATTAGATAATCTAGATAAAAGAATTTTAGAAACTATTATATTAAAATATAGTGGTGGACCAGTTGGAATTGATACTTTGGCTGCGACTGTAAATGAAGAAACAGACACAATAGAAGATGTTTATGAACCATATTTAATGCAAATAGGCTTTTTAGCAAGAACACCAAGAGGAAGAACAGCAACTGCTTTGGCTTATGAGCATCTTGGGTTAGATTATGGAAGAAATATCCAAATGAGTTTTTAGGGGGATTTTAATAGTATAATGAAAGAAATTATTAGTAAGATTGATAAAAAAGAGATGATTTTAATATTAATTTTGATTATATTTGCAATAATAATTTCTTTTCAATTATTTTTTAATCCATTTTCTAAAACTTACGAAGGTATGGATACATATGTATTTGCCTATATTGGAGAAAGTATGCATGATGGTCAAATTCCATATAAAGATATATTTGATCATAAGGGACCATTTTTATATTTTATAAACTATTTAGGAACATTTTTTGAAACTACAATTGGCATATGGATTATAGAAGTTGTTTTTTTAATAATTTCAACTATTTTTATATATAAAATTTCAAAATTAATTGTTAAAAGTAAAAAAGTTTCGCTTATAATTTCTATTTTTATTATGTTTACAATGGGTAGTTATACATTAAGTGGAAATTATGTTGAAGAATTTGCACTACCATTTATATTAATTTCATTATATCTATATATTGATTTATATTTAAATAAAGATAATTTATTACAAATTACTAGTAAAAAATCATTAATAATTGGTATTTGTTGTGGATTCATATTAATGCTTAGAATTAATATGGCAGTTGTATGGTTAGTGTATAGTGTATTTATATTTTTTGATTTATTGAAAAAAGATCGAAAAGCTTTATTAAAATATATAACATATTTTATAATTGGAAATTTGATAGTAATTATTCCGAGTTGTGTATATTTATTAATTAATGATGCTTTTGGTGATTTTATTCACCAATATATAATATTTAATTTTATATACTCTGCAGAGAATACTTCTTCTATAGAAAATAGTTTTTTGTATTTTGCTACAATATCTCCTGTTTTGATATTTTGTTTAATTTTATTTTTTATAAAATCTGAAAATAAAAAATTGAAATATATAAATTTTATTTTTTTTATTATGACTTTCATAATTGTTATTTTACCTGGAAATGAATTTGCACATTATGGAATTATTTTGCTTCCAGCATATATTTATCCACTTTGTAATATGTGTGATTTCTTAATAAAAAGAAAAATTTATTTTATTGTAATTGTGTTATTTATGAGTATAATTTTTTGTTCAGATATATTTTATACAATATTTAAGATTATATATATAAATACATATACATATCAAAATGGTGCTAAAGAAATTATAGAGTATATAAATACTGAAAAAGATGAAAATGATAACTTGATTGTATTAGGTAATTATTGTAATTTTTATATAGAAACAAATCTTGAACCTTGTTCTAAATATGCTTATCAAATCCCGATAGTCTATATAGATAAGCAAATTATTGTGGATACTATTAATGATATAAAAAATAAAAATCCAAAATTTATAATAAAAGATAGATATAATTTAGATGAAAATATGGAAAAAAATTTTAAATTTATAGATAATTCGAATAAATATAAAAAGGTTATTGATGATGACTATGTTTTATATGAAAGAATAAATTAGGAGAGTATTGTGAAAAAAGTTTTAATATTGGGTGCTGGTTATACTGGTATGTCAGCTGCAAAAAAGTTATTAGAAAATGGATTCAAAGATATTACTATTTATGAAAAAGAAGATTATGTGGGTGGAATGGCAAAATGTATAGAATTTGAAAATACATATATTGAAAAACATTATAGACATATATTTAAAAGTGATAAATATGTAATAGATTTAATTAATCAAATGAATTTAAGCGAGAAACTTATTTGGCCAAAAACGAAAATGGGATACTATACTCAAAATAATATATATGCTTTTGGACAACCATTAACATTACTTACATTTAAGCCATTTAATTTATTTCAAAAAATAAGATTTGGTATTAGTTATATAAAAATTAAAATGACTAATAATGTTGAAAAATTAGAAGAAATAACAGCAAAAGATTGGCTTATAAAAAATTGTGGAAATTATATATATGAAACAATATGGGAGCCTTTATTAGATCAAAAATTTGGAAATAAAAAAGAAGAAATTTCAATGGCTTGGCTATGGGGAAAAATATGTTTAAGAAGTTCATCATTAAGTCTTAATAGAGAAGAACTTGGATATTTAAAAGGAAGTTTTGAATTACTTACTAATAAATTAAAAGAATATTTAATTAGTAATGGTGTAAAAATTTGTTTGAATTCAGAAGTAAATGAGATAAAATATGATAATAATAAATGGAATGTTTTGGAAAATAGATTTGATATAATAATTACAACTTTACCTTATCATATTAATATAAAATTATTTAAATATTTTTTGACTGAAAGTGAAAAGAAAAAAATGGAATTAGTTAAATATACATCTGCAAGAACAATGATTTTATATTTAAAAAATTCTTTATCAGATTATTATTGGTTAAATATAGGAGATAAAAGTGTTCCGTTTGGTGGTGTTATAGAGCATACAAATCTTATTAATAGCCAAAATTATAATGGAAAAAATATTGTTTATATTTCAAATTATATGTATAAAGATAATGAGTTATATTCTTTAAATAAAGAGGAATTATTAGAAAGGTATATGGTTTCTTTAAATAAAATATATAAAAATTTTTCTAAAGATGATATTATAGATTATAAAGTTTTTAGTGAAGAATATGCACAACCAATTATAGAAAAAAATTATTCTAACATAAAAATGCCTTATAATTTAAGTAAAAAAGGTTTATATATGGCAACTATGCCTCAAATATATCCGGAAGATCGTGGAATGAATTATGCAATAAAGAGCGGATATGAAATTGCAGATATTATAGGAGGGGATTTTTTATGAAAAAAATATCAGTAATTGTTCCAATGTATTTTGAAGAAGCTGTTGTTAGTGAATGTTATAAAAGATTAAAAGAGGTT
>CALXVK010000034.1 GCA_944391975.1 uncultured Clostridia bacterium | reverse complement strand
ATAAACCTGTAGGTGGATGTATTGCTTGCAAAAAAATGTAAAGAAACTGGAAAATGTGTATTTAATGATGTTGTAAATGAATTTATAGAAAAAGCAGAAGAGGCAGATGGTTTCATATTTGGAAGTCCAGTTCACTATGCAGGAGCGACAGGTAATATAACAGGTTTTATGGACAGATTTTTTTATGCACCAGCTCAAGCAGGAAATGCTAAGTTATATTTATATAAACCAGCAGCAACTGTAATTTCAGCAAGAAGAGCTGGAACAACTGCAACTTATGACCAATTAAATAAATATTTTGGAATATCACAAATGCCAATTATTTCATCAAGATATTGGAATATGGTACATGGAAATACACCAGACGAAGTAAGAAAAGATGAAGAAGGAATGCAAACAATGAGAATACTAGGAAGAAATATGGCTTATTATTTAAAATGTATTGAGGCAGGAAAGAAAAATGGTGTTGAATTACCAAAACAAGAAGAAGTACATTATACGAATTTTATAAGATAAGTCATTGACAAATTATTTTACTAATGATAAAATTTCAACCGTAGCAAGGGAGTAATTAGTATAATTTGTAATAAGATTATATGATAAAGTCAACAATGCGCGACTTAAAAGTCTGGCTTTGTCTTGAAATAATGAGACTTGTTACATATGTTTTTAACATGTGTAATGAGTTTTTTAGATAATTAGTTGAAGTATAAAAAGTTCTAAAGATACATGATAAAAACATGTATCTTTTTGTTCTGTTTAGGATTGATTTTTTTTAGTTAGTAACATATAATAAAGCATATCAAATAGAAATATAATTATATTTTTATTTGAATCCTATAAAGAAAAGCTTAAAGTTTTTATACCGAACTTTAAGTAAGAGGAAAATATTATGAAAAAAATTATTTTTAAAGGCTGTGGAACAGCAATTGCAACTCCATTTAATAAAGAAGGAGTTAATTTTGAAGAATTTGGAAAACTTATTGAAGAGCAAATCAAAGAAGGAGTAGATGCAATAATTGTTTGCGGAACAACTGGAGAATCTTCAACAATGACTAAACAAGAAAAAGAAGATACTATTAAATATGCTGTTGACAAAGTAAATAAAAGGATTCCAGTTATAGCTGGAACTGGTGGAAATTGTACAGAAAATGTTATTCAAATGACTAAATATGCAGAAAAAGTTGGAGCTGATTGTGCATTAATTGTTACTCCATATTATAATAAAACAACACAAGATGGGTTAGTTGCACATTATGGAGCAATTGCAAAAGAAACTAATTTACCGATTATTTTATATAGTGTACCTAGTAGGACAGGTGTAAATATTTTACCTGAAACATGTAAGAAATTATCTAAAATTCCAAATATTGTTGCAATAAAAGAAGCAAGTGGAAATATATCACAAATTGCTGAGATTGCTGATTTATGTGGAGATGATTTAAATATTTATTCAGGAAATGATGATCAAATAGTGCCAATACTTTCTATTGGCGGACTTGGAGTAATTTCAGTTTTATCAAATGTTGCTCCAAAATTTACACATGAAATGGTGCAAGATTTCTTTGATGGTAATGTAGAAGAAAGCAAAAACAAACAATTAAAATCTTTAAAACTCACAAAAGCATTATTTAGTGAGGTAAATCCAATTCCAGTAAAAGCAGCTTTAAATATGCTGGGATATGATTATGGAATTCCAAGATTACCATTAGTAGAAATGAGTGAAAATAAGAAAAAAGTTTTAGAAGAAGAACTTAAAAATTTTGGCTTAATATAAAAATATATTATAGTACTTAAAAATGTTATAGGAGGTAAGAGCTGTGAAAACTATTAGAATATTAATAAATGGTGCCAATCGGAAAAATGGGACAGGAAGTAGCAAAAAAAGCTAGAATTACTGAAGGAGTTGAAGTTTTCGGAGGAGTTGATGTTAAAGATTCTGGGGATAATTTTTTCCCAGTATATACAGATTTAAATGATATAAAAGAAATGCCTGATGTTATCATAGATTTTTCAATTCCAGAGGCAAGTTTTAAAATACTAGAATTTGCTAAAAAGAATAAAATTCCTGCAGTAATTGCAACCACAGGATTTACAGAAGAAGAATTAGAAAAAGTAAGAGAATATGGAAAAGAAATTCCTGTTTTTCAATCTTATAATATGAGTTATACTGTAAATGTTATGAGCAAAGTTGTCTCAGAACTTGCAAAAAAACTTGAAAATTATGATATTGAAATTGTAGAAACACATCATAGAAGAAAAATAGATAGCCCAAGCGGAACAGCTCTTTTACTTGCAAATAGCATTAATAATGCTTTAGATGGAAAAATGGAATATGAATATGATAGACATAGTAAAAGAGAAAAAAGAAAAGATAATGAGATAGGAATACATTCATTAAGAGGTGGAACCGAATCAGGAACTCATTCAGTTATCTTCTTCGGAGATGATGAAAGCTTAGAAGTTACTCATAAAGCAACTTCTAGGGTGGTATTTGCAGATGGAGCAATTAAAGCAGCTAAATTTTTAGTTTTACACAAAGATCCAGGAGTTTATACTATGAAAGATATATAATGAATTCTTGCTTTTGTATTACTAAATTTATAAATAAAATTAGGAAAGGAAAATGAAAAATGGAAAAATGGTATAACATGTCTGTTGAAGATACTGAAAAAAAATTAGAGACAGATAGTAAAAACGGACTGTCAGAAGATGACGTTGTAAAGCGAAGGGAAAAATATGGTTTTAATGAATTAAAAGAAAAAAAACCAAAAACTTTGTTACAAAAATTTATTGACCAATTTAAAGACTTTATGATTATTATTTTAATTGTTGCAGCAATAATCTCCGCAATAGTTGGAGTTAGTGAAGGAGAAGGAATAACAGATACAATTATTATAATGGTAGTTATAATTGTAAATGCAATAATTGGTGTTGTTCAAGAAAATAAAGCAGAAAAGTCTTTGGAAGCTTTGAAAAAAATGAGTACACATTTTGCTAAAACGATTAGAAAGGGTTCTTTAGTTGTGATTCCTTCAAAGGAACTTGTTCCAGGAGATATAGTTGTTTTAGAGGCAGGAGATTATGTCCCTGCTGATTTAAGAATTATTGAATCTGCAAGTTTAAAAATACAAGAATCAGCTTTAACTGGTGAATCTGTTCCAGTTGAAAAAAGTACTAAAGAAGTAAGTGAAGATGCATCACTTGGTGATAGAGAAAATATGGCGTTTTCTTCAAGTTTAGTAACATATGGTAGAGGAAAAGGAATTGTAACTGATACTGGTATGGAAACTGAAGTTGGAAAGATAGCAGAAATGATAAATGATGCAGAAGAAACAGTTACACCACTTCAAAGAAAATTAAATAATTTAGGAAAAACTTTAGGTATTGCGGTTGTAATAATTTGTATAGTGATGTTTATTATAGGTATCATTTATGGAAAAGAGCCTATCCATATGCTTATGAGCGCTGTATCATTAGCAGTTGCTGCAATTCCAGAAGGACTAGCAGCTGTTTCAACAATTGTTTTGGCAATTGGTGTTCAAAGAATGGTTAAGAAAAATGCAATTGTTAAAAAACTTCCAGCTGTTGAAACTTTAGGAAGTGCTAGTGTTATATGTTCTGATAAAACAGGAACATTAACTCAAAATAAAATGACTGTAAAAAATGTTTTTGCAAATGGTATTACTTTAAAGGTTGAAGATATTGAAAATGTTGATAAAGAAACAGAAATAGTTATAAGAGGTGGTATGCTTTGTAATGATACTAAAGAATCAGAAAATGGTGAATTACAAGGGGATCCGACAGAAACAGCTTTAGTAAAACTTGGATATGATTTAAAATTTACTAAAGATGTATATCAAGCCAAAAGAGTTTATGAAATTCCATTTGATTCTGAAAGAAAACTTATGACAACAGTAAATAAAGAAGCAGATGATAGATATGTTGTTTATTGTAAAGGTGCAATAGATGAACTTTTAAAATGTTGTACTGGATATAGAAAAGATGGAGAAGTTATATCAGGATTAGAAGGATATATAAGTATAATTGATGAGAACAATTTATTAATGGCAAAACAAGCTTTAAGAGTTTTGGCTTTTGCATATAAAATATTTGATCATGAGCCAAAAGGAGAAGAACTTGAAAATCTAGAAAGTAATTTAATATTTGTTGGTATGGTTGGAATGATAGATCCTCCTAGACCAGAAGCTAAATTAGCTGTTGAAAAATGTATATCTGCTGGAATTAAACCAGTTATGATTACAGGTGACCATAAAGTAACAGCTGCAGCAATAGCTACTGAACTTGGAATCTTAAGAGAAGGCGATGAAGTAATTACCGGTGCTGAACTTCAAGAAATTTCAGATGAAGAACTTGTAGAAAGAGTAAAACATATTGCTGTTTATGCAAGGGTTTCACCAGAACATAAAGTTCGTATAGTAAAAGCATGGCAGTCAAATGGAGAGATAGTAGCTATGACAGGTGATGGAGTAAATGATGCACCAGCACTTAAAACAGCTGATATTGGATGTAGTATGGGAATTACAGGTACTGATGTTGCAAAAGAAGCATCAGATGTAATTTTAACAGATGATAATTTTGCAACAGTAGTTGCTTCTGTTGAAGAAGGTAGAAGAATTTATGATAATATTTTAAAAGCAATAACTTTCTTGCTTTCAAGTAATATAGGAGAAATAGTTGTATTATTTATTGCAATTTTAATTACACCATGGCTTTCTCAAAAATTTGGTATTACAAGTACAAACTTAGAACCATTGCTTGCAATTCATATTTTATGGATTAATTTAGTTACAGATTCACTTCCAGCTTTAGCTTTGGCAGTTGATCCTGCATCAAAAAATATAATGTCTAGAAAACCTAATAAAAATACAAAAGGTATTTTTACAAAAGGTATATCATTTAGAATTATTTATCAGGGTGTTATGATAGGACTATTGACTTTAGCAGCATTTATTATCGGTTTAAGTGTAGATGGAGATGAGGCTTATAAATTACAAGTTGCTCAAACAATGTCTTTTACAGTTTTAGCATTTTCTGAATTGGTTCATGTATTTAATGTAAGAGATAATAAAAAATCAGCTTTTACAAATATGTTTAATAATAAAGTTTTGCTTTTAGCAATTTTAGTATCAGCTTCACTTATGTTTGCAGTGTTGTTTATACCATTCTTAAGAGATATTTTTGGATTAGTAACACTTCCATTAACACAATTGGAAGAAACTATAGCTTTAATTATAGCTCCATTAATTATAGTTGAGATTATAAAACTATTAAAACTTAATGGAACTAGACATGAAAATTAAAATTCTATGCTGTGCCATGGGACGTTGTTCCATGGCACAAAAATTGTTCCACAAACAAGAATCAAAAATGATTGATTTTGAAAATTAATGTTCATTATTGATTATGAAACATAAAAAATATAAGGCTTTAGAAATATTATTCTAAGGTCTTATATTTTTTTGAATAATGATATATAATATTTGAAAATTAAGAAATATTTTTTTAGTGGAGGGGATAGAATGACAATTTTTATTGGATTATTGATTCCATTTTTAGGAACAGCTTTAGGATCAGCAATGGTATTTTTTATGAAAAATAAAATTAATAATAAAGTACAAAAGTTTTTATTAGGATTTGCATCAGGTGTAATGCTTGCTGCTTCTATATGGTCTTTACTTATTCCTTCAATGGATATGGCAGAAGAACAAGGAAAAATCACATGGTTTCCTGCTGCAATAGGATTTTTATTAGGTATTGTATTTTTGCTAATTTTAGATGTTATAATCCCACATTTACATATAAGTCATGAAAAACCAGAAGGAATGAAATCAAAATTTAAGAAAACTACAATGATGGTTTTAGCAGTAACTCTTCATAATATACCAGAAGGAATGGCAGCAGGTGCTACATTTGCTGGAGCAATGCTAGAAAATACAGGCATAACAATTGCAGGAGCCATTTCTTTAGCAATAGGTATAGCAATTCAGAATTTTCCCGAAGGTGCGATTATTTCAATGCCTTTAAAAAGTGAAGGAGTTTCTAAACCAAAAGCATTTTTATATGGTATGCTTTCTGGAATAGTAGAACCAATAGGAGCTATTATCACAATTTTACTAACTCATGCTGTAGTTCCAATACTTCCATATTTATTGTCTTTTGCAGCTGGTGCAATGATTTATGCAGTTGTTGAAGAGTTAATACCAGAATCACAAGAAGGAGAGCATTCTAATCTTGGCAGAATAGGAGTAACAATAGGTTTTGTTATTATGATGGTTTTAGATGTTGCTTTAGGATAAAATTTGCCAAGGAGAACGTTGTTCCACGGCACAAAAATGTAATGATAATGTAATATAAAAATTATAGATTTTTTTATACATTAATGTTAAAATATGTAAAAATAATTATTTATAATTAAAGAAGGGAATTTTATTATGAATGGAAAAACTATCGGAGAACTTGAAACATTAGCAGCTAATGGAAATGTTGATGCAATTCAAGAATTAGGATTAAGATATTATAAAGGAATAGGTGTAGGTATAAATTACGGAAAAGCTAAACAATGCTTTGAAAAAGCTGGACAAGCTGGTTGTAAAGTAAGTAATTATTATTTAGGATTAATGTATTATAATGGAAAAGGTATGCCAACAAATCATGTTAAAGCAAAAGAATATTTTGAGAAATCAGATAAAGACAATAATGTTTTTTCTACATATTATTTAGGAAAAATTTATTATTGGGGAGATGGTGTTGAGAAAAATGAAGAAAAAGCTAATGAATATAAGGCCAAAGTTTTAGGCAAACCATTTTTTGCAAATCAAAAAGCTGGAACTAAGGAATTTTATTCAGTTCAAGATATTGAAGCAGCAAGTTTAAATTATGCAAAAGCTATTGAGCAAAAAGTAAAAAATGATTTCAAAAGCTTATATGGAAATAATAATACTGATATTAATACATAATTATTAAAGTTACTGAAGGGAAAATTAGGCCGCACAATTGCCAAAAAGAAAATGGCAATTGCTGCGGTTTTGTTTTTATTTTCTTTTAATTCAAAAGTTCCATAATTCCAAGTCTTTAAAAAAGCATATACTAAAAAAATAATTGCAAGATATTTCATAAGTTTAAATCTCCTTTATAGAATTATTCACTGCTTAATAATCCACTATATTCTATGGAACTTTCAGCATTTACTTTAAATGTGGAATATTTATATATGGACTTCCAATTTATTTTATTATACTCATCAATAGTTAGATAATTTGATGAAGCATAATTTTTAAAATTGCAAATGTCTAAATTATATTCTTGTGAAATTTTATATAGAAAATTTAAAGTGATATCTTCGATATATTCGTTTACTGCATTTTCTAATATTTCAATGTTTTCAGTGGATTCATAGTTAAAATAATCATTCATACTATTAATAGAGCATTCAAAATATGCATCAATTTGTATATATGGATATCCATTTACTAATTCTATTTTTATATCAGTATCTTTTTTAGGAGAAATTGAAAGGTCGATATATTCATTTGGAAAAAAAGGATCTGAAATAGTTATTGTGCAAATATTAATATTATTTGTTATTATTGAATAAGCTATTGAATCCAATACATCTAGATTATCAACAAATTTATCTCCATCAAATATTGCAATTCCAACATTTTGTAAAATATCATCAGAAATCATTGCATAAGTTGCAACAGCACAAGGAAATTCTGAATTAATATCATATAAAAAATTAACAATTTGTGGATTTATAGAATATCCTGTATAGTCTGCAGAGTCTACTATAAATTCATATAATTTTGATGAGAAAGCTTCATCAGAATTAGAGATACATTCTAGAGCTTCTACTGCTGTTGTATTACTTATTATTATCTTACAAGTAGGACGAATTTCAGAATTATTAGCAAGAGTTGTTATATATGAATTAACACCATCTTTTGCAATGTCCTCTGAAAAAATAATAGCAGAACAATGTGAAAAATTTAGTTTTTTACTAAGATAGTTATCAAAAATACTTATTCCAGAGGTAAGATTTAGTGCTTCAGTAGTATATATTTGAGATTCTGTACTTTGGGAAGAATCACTAGAAGAATCAGTAGAGGTCATTGCAATTTGTACACTTAGAGAAATATTATCACTTCCATCAATTTTATCAATTCCGATTGCTACTACATAATAATAATTTTCAATATTATTATTTGTATCAGTTGAGCATCCAGAAAATATAAATAAAGATAAAAATAAAATTATTATAATACTAATTTTTTTAATCATATTTTTTTATTAATTTTCTCCTTCTTTTTATGTTTCCAAAAAATAAAATAATAAGACAGATTCCGTATAAGTGTAATAGAACAATATTTTAAAATATTGTTTTCTAAAAATTTTATAATATTAAATTTATTTGTAAATAAACAAAAGCCTAAAATGATGGAAGCAATTGGGAAAACAGTTTGCTTTTTATCTTCAAAAATAAATAATTTATTTAAAATATATGATATAGAGTAAACTAAAAAAGCAATATATCCAAATATACTTAATGTCCATATAAATAAAAATAATATATCAGTTTGTTTTATAAATGAATTAAATTGGATTCTTCTAGTTATCAAGTATATAGTACTTAAATTGCTTGATGTTGATAATTCCTTTGTAATTATAGTAGGAATAATAGAGAGTATAGCTATTACTGATAATATAATTAAGACTATATTTATAATAAAAGATGTAAATATAATAGATTTTAGATCATTTTTCTTTTTTAAGTTTGGTAGTATAAAAAAATAAACCCATAAAAAATTTAAAATAAATACGTTTTGAAGTCCAATTACAAAAGTAGTTTCATAATTGTATCCCATTATAGGAGAATAATCATGTATATTTAGAGTATCAATTGTTCCAAGACCTAAAAAAATTATGCTAAGAATAATTAATGGTATTAGTATACAAATTATTTTTTTGATTGCTGTAAATCCGTCTTAAATTTGAAAATAATATAACAGCTATGAAAAATAGCACTAAAAATAAAGTGGAATAATTACTAAAATATAAGCTTTTAATTATATAAGTGAAATTTGAAATTGCAATTATAGTTGAAAGTAGAAAAAAGATTATAAATATAATCGAAAGTATAAATTTTAGAATATTTCCCCCTAAACTTTCAGCAATATCTATAATATCCATACTAGGAAAATTTTTTAGAATTTTATAAATTATTAAACAAATTATTATTCCTATTAAAAAAATGTATAAAATATTTATAATTGTTCCTGTTCCAGTTAAATCAACTAAATATTCAGGCATATTTAATATAATTTGAGTAACTGTAATTATTAAAACAAGTGAGATTCCTTCGAACTTACTTAATTTACCTTTCACAAATAAACTCCTCCTTAGAATTTTCTATTGTAATTTAATTCTTATTATCTCTCCAGGACATAGTAATTTCAGGTGAAGATTTTGGTTTTTTAGTATTTAATAGTCTAATTCTTTTATTCTGTTTCCAAATAGGTTTAACAGGATAAGATTCGCCGCTATTATAAAGGAGTATTGGAACACCAAAAGAATTTGTTGTTAAAATGTAACATAGATGTATAAAGAATCCTACTGCAATTCCAAATAATCCGACAAATATAAGATAAAATTATATAAATAAATCTAAAAATTCTTACAGAAAATGAAAATGAAAAATCTGGTATAGCAAATTCCGAAATTCCAGTTAGAGCAACAATTATAACTAAAATAGGGCTAACTATATTTGCTGTAACAGCTGCTTCACCTAAAATTAAAGCTCCTACAATACCAATTGCTTGACCAAATGCCGAAGGAACTCGTATTCCAGCTTCTCTTATTAATTCGAAAGAAATTTCCATTAATAGAATTTCAAAAATTATTGGGAATGGTATTTTTTCTCTAGCTGCTACAATTGCAAAAAGTAGTTCAGATGGTAAAAATTCATCATGGAATATTGTTATCGCTATATATAAACTTGGTAAAAATAAAGTTATGAAAAGAGCGAAAATTCTAATTACTTTTAAAAAATTTGCATAAAAGTAATTTAAATTTAAATCTTCGCTTGAAGAAAGAAAATCAAGTAAAAGTGCAGGAACTATTAAACTATATGGTGAACCATTTACTAAAATTGCAACTCTTCCACCAAGCAAAAATTCAGCTGTTCTATCAGGTCTTTCTGTAGAAATTACCTCAGGGTAAATATTATTTAAATCATCTTTTATAAGGTTTTCTAGTTGACCTGATGAAACCAAACTATCAATATTTATTCCATTTATTCGTGAGCTTACTTCAGCAATTAAATCATCATTAGCAATGCTTTTTATATAGCAGACTGCAACAGAGGTTTTTGTTATTTTTCCGACATTTAAATTCTCTATAACAAGATTTTCATTATTTATAATTTTTCTAAGTAGTGACGTGTTTGTACGTATGTTTTCAACAAAAGATTCATGTGAACCATGTACAACATTTTCAGTTTGTGGTTCAGTTATGCTTCTTCCTTTTAAATCTTTTACTTCAATGCATAAAGAACAGTCTAAAGAATCAACGAACAATGCACAAAAGCCAGAATTTACTTTGTTAAAAATATTTTCAAATTCTGTTTCTGTTGAAATAACATTTTGAGTGATTATACTTTTTAATAAGAAATCTTTTAAATCAAATTTTTTAACGTCAAGTAGTTTTGGTTTAGAATGTTGAGAAGCTGACATTTTAATTGAATTTCTTAGAAGAAGAGGAGAAAGTATAGAGTTATTAATTGATTCTGAATTTACTAATCCATCTATAAATAATAAAGCAGATTTAAATTTTTTGTTAGAAATAGTTATTTCAAATTCATGTAAGTTTATATCACTATTTATTAATAAGTTATAACTTGTTTTTATGACTTTAATATTTTTATCATATTCAGTAGAAACGTATTTTTCAGAAGATTCTTTTGAATCAATATTATTTGGAGAATTTGGAATAATAAAGTCTTCTGTTTTTTGTGGCTTATATGAAAATATATTTGAAAAAATATTTTTAAAATTCATTTGATTCCTCCTAATTTCTAAAATTTAGTATGTACATAAAATGTAAAAAAATTCATGTAATAAAAATGTAATAAAAAAAGTATTGATAAATTAAATTTTTTTAGATAGAATAAATAAAAATATGTAAGGCTTTTAGCCGGAAAGAAGAATTTATGAGAGATAATAAAGGAGCAATTGCTATATATACTTTACTTGCAATGCTATTTTTCCTTGTGTTTGTTATGGTAGCTTATAATAATATCTCTGCCAAAACTCAAACACAAGTTGAAACAACAGGGGTATTAATTGAAAGTTATAGAGAAGATACAGATTCAAGTGCTATTTTGAATCAAATGTTATCAGGAAATATTAATATTAATGATGTAAAAACTGATGATGAGAATAGTGTTTTGGATGATAATGGAAAATATATTGCAATTGATGGAAAGATTTATAATATACCTTAAAAAATAGTAATAAAAAGATTTAACCCTAATATACTTGTATTAAAGATGTACTTGTATAGGAGGGTTATTTTTTATGGAGAATTTAAGTGTATATCAAGATATATCAGAAAGAACTGGTGGAGATATATATATTGGAGTGGTGGGACCTGTAAGGACTGGTAAGTCTACATTCATTAAAAATTTTATGGAACTCTTAATCTTGCCAAATATTGATGATGTTTACAAACGAGAAAGAGCAATAGATGAATTACCACAAAGTGCTGGTGGAAAAACTATTATGACAACTGAGCCTAAATTTATTCCAAATGAAGCTATTGCAATAAATTTAGCTGATAATGTTAAAATGAAAGCAAGACTAGTTGATTGTGTTGGATATTTAGTAAATAACGCTATAGGTCATATGGAAAATGATATGCCTAGAATGGTAAAAACTCCTTGGTCAGATGAGGAAATGCCTTTTGAACTTGCAGCAGAACTTGGAACAAAAAAAGTTATAACAGAGCATTCTACAATTGGTATTGTTGTTACAACTGATGGAAGCATAACAGATATTCCAAGAGAAGATTATATTCAGGCAGAAGAAAGAGTGGTTAAAGAGCTAAAAGAATTAAATAAACCTTTTGTTATGATTTTAAATACAGCATTCCCATATAGTGAAGAAACTGTAAGCTTAGCACAAAGGTTAGAAGAAAAATATCAGACTCAAGTAATACCAATGAGTTGTCTTAATATGACCATTAATGATGTTAATAATATTTTTACTAAATTATTGTATGAGTTTTTAATTGAAAGAATTAATATAAAACTACCAAGATGGGTAAGTGGATTAAGTATTGATAATGAATTAAAACAAGAATTGTTTTCAAAAATATGTGAAACTTTTAAAGATGTAAAAAGAATAAAAGATGTTAAAGAAAATTATACTTTGCTTTTAGAAAATGAAAACATAAAAAAAGTAGAAATTGCTGAGATAAATTTAGGAACAGGTATTGTTACTATAAATGTTGAATTAGAAGATAGTTTATTTTATAGTGTTTTAAGTGAGATTACTGGCGTTCAAATTGAAAATGAAGGAGAATTATTTAATTGCATAACAAATTTTGCAAAAGTTAAAAAAGAATATGACAAAATGGAATATGCAATTCATGAAGTTAATGAAAGAGGATATGGAATTGTTACTCCTACAATGGATGATTTGATTTTAGAAGAACCTGAAATTGTAAAACAAGGTCAAAAATATGGAGTAAAATTAAAAGCAAAAGCACCTTCAATTCATATGTTAAAAATTGATACAGAAACTGAAATATCACCAATTGTTGGAAGTGAAAAACAATCAGAAGAACTTGTAAAATTCTTACTTTCAGAATTTGAAAGTGATCCGAAAAAGATATGGGAATCTAATATTTTTGGAAAAAGTATACATGAACTTGTAAATGAAGGACTACAAAATAAACTTTCAAGAATGCCTGAAGATGCCCAAAATAAATTAAGAGATACTCTACAAAGAATAGTAAATGAAGGAAGTGGAGGCCTAATTTGTATAATTTTATAAAAGAATTGAACTTTAAGGGTGTTCCTTAAAGTTCAATTTTTTTGTTGTATTTTTATTGTTTAAAAATTTCATTTATGATACTATGTAGTTGTAAAAATTATTTTGTGGTTAAAGGGGATTTTTATGAAAAAAAGAAAAAAAATAATAAAAAGAAGAGCTCTTTTACTTATTCTTATTGCTATTGTTATAATTTTTGGAATTGCAGAGATTCAGAAACTTATAAAAAATAGTTTAGAAAATAATGGACAAGTTGTAGCTGAAAATGTTCCAAATGATAGTAAAGTAGAAGAGGAAGAAGTTATACCTGAAGATATAACTATAAATATGAGTGTTATAGGAGACATAATGTGTCATAATTCAAATTATAATGATGCATATAATAGCGATACAGATACTTATGACTTTTCTTATGTTTTTCAGGATATAGCAAAATATTTTGAAAATGATGATATAACTATTGGAAATTTAGAAACAACTTTAGCAGGAAAAGAAATAGGATATAGTAGTTATCCAACTTTTAACACACCTGAAATTTTAGCTACAGATTTAAAAGAATTAGGACTTGATGTTTTAGCAACTGCTAATAATCATTCGTTAGATAAAGGTTATGTTGGAATTGAAAATACGATTACCGAATTGGATAATGTCGGTATTAGTCATACAGGAACTTATAATTCACAAGAATCATCAGAACAATATTTAGTAAAAGATGTAAATGGTATAAATATAGCTTTTTTAAATTATACATATGGAACAAATGGAATTGCTATTCCATCTGGAAGAGAATATTGTGTTAATTTAATTGATAGAGATAAAATTCAAAGTGATTTGAATAATGTTAAAGCACTTGGAAATGTTGATTTAATTTGTGTAATTATTCATTGGGGAACAGAATATAGATTAACTCCAACAGATGAGCAAGAAGAATTAGCAAATTTTATGTTTGAAAATGGAGCAGATATAATACTTGGAGGACATTCTCATTGCTTAGAGCCAATGGAAAAAAGGACTATAACATTAGAAGATGGAACGACAAAAGATGGATTTATAGTTTATTCATTAGGTAATTTTATGTCTGGTCAAAATAAATCTTATACTAGACAATCTGTTATCTTACAATTACAAATAACTAAAAATGGAGAAACAGGAGCTATTACTATAGATAAAATAGAATATGTTCCAATTTATATGTATAATTATTCTTCTCCTAAAGGAGCACATAATTATAAAATTTTGGATATTGAATCAGAAATTGCAAAATATGAAGCAGGAGATACGTCTATTGGAAGTAGTTTATATAGCACATTAAAAACAGAACTTGGACAAGTTGAAGAAATCTTAGGACCAGAAATTATAAACACAACTGAAACTGTTCAAGAAGAAAATTTACAATAAATATAATAAAAAAGGGAGATTAAAATGAAAAAATCAAAAATCTTGATTGCAATAGTTGTAATTATTGCTGTAGTAATTATGCTATTATTAATTTTACAAAAATTAGATGTAATAAGAATATCTGAAAAAGGAGTAAAATTAGGAAATACTGTAACAGGTAAAATTGATGATTGGGTTTATGATCCATATGAATATAGTACAGATTCTAATGGTTGGAGTCTAGGTATAGGTAGTACATCAGGAAACTCTTCTGGAGGTGGAAGTATTAATTTAGATTCATTTTCATCCACGGATACTTCTAGTGCATCAGACTCATATTTAGGATATTCTACAGGTGGAGCCAAAGATATTAGTAATTTTAGAGAAAATATTGAAAATGATTATTTTCCAATAATGTCAGATTTAACTTATGAAGGAATTTTTTATGATTACTATTTTGACACAGGAAATATGGGAGAAGCTTCTGATGAAATGTTCTATCCATCATATTCTACTGCAATTTCAAATGATCCTATTTCAGGTGAAGAAGAATATTATTTGTCTGTAGGTTTAAATTCTAATATAAAGGAAAGTGATTTTCAAAGAAAAAAATTAAATTTGGTTATTGTATTAGACATTTCAGGCTCTATGGATTCCTCATTTGATTCATATTATTATGATTTAGATAATGAAGAAAATGATGAGGAAAATTCAAAATCTAAAATGAGGCTTGCAGAAGAATCATTAAATATTTTGATAGATCAATTAAATGAAGATGATAGTTTGGGAATAGTTCTTTTTGAATCATATTCGCATTTAGCAAAACCACTTAATTTAGTTGGTGATGTAGATATGGATGCAATAAAAAATCATATTTTAGAAATAAATGCAACTGGTGGAACTAATTTTGAAAGCGGATATGTGGATGCAACTAAATTATTTGAGGAATATGAGCTAGCAAATTCAGATGAATATGAAAATAGAATAATTGTTATTACTGATGCTATGCCAAATTATGGAACTACAAGTGATGAAGGCTTACTTTCATATGTTGAAGAAAATGCAGATAATGGAATTTATACAACTTTTATAGGAGTTGGAGTTGATTTTAATACAGAACTTGTAAAACAAATTAGTAGTGTAAGAGGAGGAAATTATTATTCTGTTTCATCAGCAGAGCAATTTAAAACTAGAATGGGTGATGAATTTGAGTATATGGTAACACCACTTGTATTTGATTTAAATTTGGATTTAGAATCAGATGGATATGAAATTGCTGCAGTTTATGGAACTGATGATGTAGATGCTGAAGAAGGCAATATAATGCATGTAAATACTTTATTTCCTTCAAGTTCTAATAGTAGCGAAGAAGTAAAAGGCGGACTTGTTTTATTAAAGCTTAGAAGATTGGATAATACAGAAAGTCAGGATATAAAGTTAAAAGTTACATATGAAGATGTATCAGGTGAAGAACATTCAAACGAACAAACAGTAACATTAAATTCTGAGGAAAACTATTATGATAATACTGGAATTAGAAAAGGAATTGTTTTAACTAGATATGTAAATGTATTAAAAAATTGGATTGCATATGAAAGAGTAGGAGAACCAGAATTTTTAATTGATACTAATACTGGAATTATTGAATGGGATGATGTAAGCACATATTATGATTTAGATGATGAATATGAGGATGATTATTACTATTATTATGGATACAGTAATGAAAATGAAAGAACATCTGTAGATTTAAGTGTAAGTGATGAATATAAAGAAACCTTTAGAATTTTAAGAGAGTATACGAGTAGTGAGATAAATGAGATTGGTGATGATACTCTAGAACAAGAAATAGAAATTTTAGATAAATTGATTGATGAATAAAAATATAAATAAAAAAGACTGAAATATTAATTTTCAGTCTTTTTTTGGCTGGGCTGGCTAGATTCGAACTAGCGCATGTCAGAGTCAAAGTCTGATGCCTTACCGCTTGGCTACAGCCCAATATTAAATTAAATGGGGTGGAATGTGGGACTCGAACCCACGGTCTTCAGTGCCACAAACTGACGCGTTAACCAACTACGCTAAATCCACCATGCATTCTTAAATCACGCTATCTTATTTTAAAACAATATAAGAATTTTGTCAAGAGTATATTTGAAGAATTTTTTCGTTTGTAACGTTTTTTTATTTATTTTAAAAAAAATATACGTCTTTTTTTCTTAATTTGATATTTTT
>CALXVK010000033.1 GCA_944391975.1 uncultured Clostridia bacterium | reverse complement strand
TTATGGAATTGCATTTAGTATTTTAAAAAATAAAGAAGATTCAGAAGATATAACTCAAATAGTTTTTTCAAAAATTTATTCTTTAAATACAGAAAAATTACCTACTAAAAATTACGCAAGTTGGTTATATTCATTAACAAAGAATGAAACTATTAGTTATTTAAGAAAGAAAAACAATAATATTAATTTGGATAATATATATGATATAAAAGATTATAATAATGATATTGATAATGTTATTGATGAAATAGAATTTAATAGATTGATTAGTAAATTAAATGATACTGAAAAACAAATAGTAACATTAAAAATAATAGGAGGTTTTTCATTTGATGAAATAGGAAAGTTTTTAAATTTACCATCAGGAACTGTTAAATGGAAATATTATAAATCTATTAATTCTCTAAAAGTACTATTAGGAAATTTAGGAATGTTTATAATTACTTTTATAATAGGGGTAAGAACATTATTTAATACAAATAGAGTGTCAAATATAAGTAAAGAAACGGTTTTAGATCAAGAGGTTTTGAATGAAAATAATGAAAACCAAACTAGAGTAGATATTAATAAAAGTGATACAACTATTAATGAAAATATTTTGCAAGAAGAGTTTAATAGTTTAGAAGATAAATCAAGTGTAACAATAGAACAAAATATAGAAGAAAATTTAGTTATAGAAAATACAGAACAAAATGCAGTGGAAGAAATTAAAGTTATTCAAGATGATATAATAAAAGAAGATAATATAAATTTTTTAGGAGTAGGATTTCTAGGAATTTCAGCAGTATTTTTGATTTTAACAATAATTTATTTTATAAAAATTCAACTAAAACAAAAGAAAAAAACGTCTAAATGATAGAAAGGTGGTATTTAGATATGAAGAAAAAAGTTATTATAATTATTTTGTTTATTTTAATTTTGTTATTAATTCCAATTCCATTTAAGTTAAGAGATGGAGGAAGTACTGAATATAGAGCTATATTATATTCAGTAACTAAATATAACAGATTAAGTGAAATAGTAGATGATGGAACAACAAAATATATTAGTGGTACTGAAATTAAGGTATTAGGGTTTGAAGTATATAATGATGTAGTAGAAAGCATAGAAGGAGAAGATAATTCTAAGATTGAAGATTCATCAGGAAAAATTTCAACAGTTTTAACTTTAGAAGATGAAATTCAAGCAGATACTATTTGGTGCGGAACATTTCAATTAATTTGGAATGATTTAAAAAATGATTTAGCAAAACAGGATATAGTTTTTTCGCCTCAATTAGAAGTCGTAGAAAACTTAAATAAAGAAACTTTTACAATAGACGATATCTCCGAAGAATCTTATTATAAAAAAATAGGCACAACATCTATTGAGTTAAAAGAAGAGATTGAAAATGCTATAAAAGAAAAATTTAATGAGACAAGTAGTATTTTAGATGATTTTGATTGGGAAAATGCAAGACCAGAAGATTATTTTTTATATGTAATGCTTAAAAAAGAGTTTGAATTTGAGACTGAATTTGAAGAGGTTGAAAATGGAAAATTTGGGGAATATGATGATATTGAATTTTTTGGAATAGAAACAGATGAAACAGGAAGCTTAAGAAGTCAAGTTCAGGTTTTATATTATGACTCAAAAGATAATTTTGCAATTAAGTTAAAAACAAAACAAAATGATGAAGTGATTTTATGTAAAAATCCAGAAGGAAATACTTTTAATGAAATATATCAAAATATATTAACTAAGCAAAGTGAATATGGTGGAGAGGAGTATTTACAAGAAGGAGAGCTTTTAAAGATACCTAATATAAAAATAGATGAAAAAAATGAAATTACAGAAGTAGAAAATAAATCATTTTTATTTTCAAATGGTGATGAATATAAAATCTCAAAAGCTTTGCAGACAATAGAATTTGAGCTAGATAGAAAAGGAGGAAGAATAACAAGTGAAGCTGGAATGATGGTGCAGAGACAATCAATTGAATTTGAACCAGAAGAAAAGAGAGAATTTTTTATAGATAATACTTTTGCAATTTTCTTAGTAGAAGAGGAAAAAGATACACCATATTTTGCAGGATTTATTAATGATATAACTAAATTTCAATAAAGGGACAAGGGGACGGAGGGACAAGGGGACGGTTCTCCTGTCCCCTTGTCCCTTGTTTATAAATCTAATATTTTTTTTGCTCTTTCAACATCTTCATTAGTTGCTTGTCTTACATTTTCTAAAGGATATTCTACTCCGAAGTTTTTCCCATTTAAATTTTCCTAAATTATGATAAGGCAAAATCTCAACTTTTTTTACAGAATTTAAATTAGAAATAAATTCTTTTAGTTTTAGTAAATCTTTTTCATTATCTGTATATCCAGGAACAAGGACTTGTCTTATCCACATTGGAATACGATTATTACTTAAATATTTTGCAAAATTTAAATTATTTTTATTTGAAGTTCCAACTAAATCAATAGATTTTTCTTCATCAATATGTTTTATATCAAGTAAAACTAAATCAGTATATTTTAAAAGCCATTTTATTTTGTCATTAATAGGGAGACTTCCGGCTGTATCTAAAGCAGTATGAATATTTAGCTCTTTTAATTTTTTAAAAAGTTCTGTTACAAATTCCACTTGTAGAAGAGGTTCACCACCAGAAACAGTAACACCTCCGCCAGATGCTTCAAAATAAGATTTTGAACGTAATATTTTTTTTATTAGTTCATCTACTGTATATGTTTTTCCTGCATTTATTTCCCAAGTATCTCTATTATGGCAATATTTACATTTTAAAGGACATCCTTGCATAAATACTACAAAGCGTATACCTGGTCCATCTACAGTTCCTAAAGTTTCAACTGAGTGAATTCTTCCTATTAGTTCATTCATATTATTTCCTTTCTAAAAAATGCTATAGTTATGCTAAAAGCATTACTATAGCATTTTTGGTGTTAATTAAATTCTTTCATGAATTGTTCTATTTATAACATCTAATTGTTGTTCACGAGTAAGTTTTGTAAAGTTAACAGCATATCCTGAAACTCTAATTGTAAGTTGAGGATATTTTTCTGGATGATCCATAGCATCTTGAAGTAGGCTTCTGTCAAATACATTTACATTAACATGATGTGGATTTTGAACAAAATATCCATCTAATAAAGAAGTTAAGTTTTTAATTCTTTCTTTTTCTGTATGACCTAAAGTTGCTGGTGTTATAGCAAATGTATATGAAATACCGTCTTCTGAATAAGCATATGGTAATTTTGCCATTGTATTTAAAACTGCAACTGCACCTTCAGTATCTCTTCCGTGAACTGGATTTGCTCCAGGTCCGAATGGAGTACCAGCTCTCCTTCCATCTGGAGTATTACCAGTAGCTTTACCATATACAACATTTGATGTTATGGTTAAAATTGACATTGTAGGTTTTGCGTTTCTATATGTTGGTTGTTTACGAAGTTTATTCATAAATGTTTCAACAATTTTTACAGCAATACTATCAACTCTATCATCATCATTTCCATATTTTGGAAAATCTCCTTCAATTTTATAATCAACAGCTAAACCTGTTTCATCTCTGATAACTTTTACTTTAGCATATTTCATTGCAGAAAAACTATCAGCAACTATTGAAAGTCCTGCGATTCCACAAGCCATAGTACGTAAAATATCTTTATCATGAAGAGCCATTTCTAAGCTTTCATAAGCATATTTATCATGCATATAATGAATTATATTTAAAGCATTCATATAGATTCTTGCAACATAATCCATCATATTATCAAATTTTTCCCAAACATCATCATAATCTAAATATTCTGAAGTAACAGGAGCAAATTTAGGAGTTACTTGTTTTCCAGAAACTTCATCTCTCCCCCCATTTATTGCATAAGTTAAAGTTTTAGCTAAGTTTGCTCTAGCACCAAAGAATTGCATTTGTTTTCCAATTCTCATTGCAGAAACACAACAAGCGATTCCATAATCATCTCCCCAGTAATCTCTCATTAAGTCATCATTTTCATATTGAATAGCACTTGTTTTAATAGACATTTTTGAACAGAAATCTTTGAATCCTTGTGGAAATCTTGTTGACCAAAGAACTGTTAAGTTTGGTTCAGGTGATGGACCTAAAGTTGTTAGAGTATGAAGAACTCTAAATGAATTTTTAGTAACTAAAGTTCTTCCATCTATTCCCATACCACCGATACTTTCTGTTACCCAAACAGGGTCACCACTAAATAATTCGTCATATTCAGGTGTTCTTAAGAAACGAACTAATCTTAATTTCATAACAAAATGATCCATTAATTCTTGAGCTGTTTCTTCTGTTAATATACCATTTTTTAAATCTTTTTCAATATAGATATCAATAAAAGTAGAAGTTCTACCAATACTCATTGCAGCACCATTTTGTTGTTTGATTGCTCCTAGATATCCAAAATATAACCATTGAATGGCCTCTTTTGCATTTTTTGCAGGTTTTGAAATATCATATCCATATTTTGAAGCCATAACTTTTAAATCTTCTAGAGCTTTAATTTGATCATGAATTTCTTCTCTTTCTCTTATAATATCTTCAGTAATATTATTTGCTGTAGTTAAAGCATATTGTTCCTTTTTATCTTCAATAAGTGCATCAATACCATAAAGTGCAACTCTTCTATAATCTCCAATAATTCTTCCACGACCATATCCATCAGGAAGTCCTGTAACTAAGTGTGAACTTCTTGCAGCTCTTATTTCTGGAGTATATACTGCAAAAACACCATCATTATGTGTTCTTCTATAATTATGATAAATGTCCTCAATTTTGTCAGAAACTTTTCTATCATAAGCAGCACAAGATTTTTCAACAATTCTTATACCACCTTCTGGCATAATTGCTCTTTTTAAAGGTGCATCTGTTTGAAGACCTACTATTTCTTCTAAATCTTTATCAATATATCCAGCTTCATGGCTAGTAATAGTTGATGCTACATCACATGAGATATCTAAAACTCCACCATTTTCTCTTTCTTTTTTATAAAGATCCATAACTTCATTCCATAATTTTTTAGTTTTTTCAGTTGGACCAACTAGAAAGGAATCGTCACCTTCATATGGTGTATAGTTTTTTTGAATAAAATCTCTAACATCAATATGTTTTTGCCATCTGCCTTCCTTAAAATCTTTCCATTCGTCAAATTTCATGTTTAATCCTCCTTTTTTGTAGTTTGTGTAATGATATGTTATAAATAATATTTTTAATTTACAAGTTGCGTTTGCAACTTGCCATATAAGTTATAACAACATATTTATTATTTGATTTCTTCCGATTAAATATTCTAGCATATTTAAGAAAAAAAAACAATTATAAACACCAAAAATTTACAAAAAAATGAACTGACTCAAAATAGTTTAATTTCAAGGGTTTTTGGTTTGACAATTTACATAATGTGGTTTATAATAAAAAGAGTTTTTGAAATTGAAAGGATTTAGGATATGAAGGAAAGAAGATTAACAGGTTTAGAAAGTTTAAATGAAATTTGGAATGATTTATTCCTAAATGCAATTTATAGTGGAAATATATATGTTAAAGGAAATAATTTCCATATTGAATATAATGGGGTAGATAATATTATTAATTGCAATCAATTTAAAATGGCTTTTCAAGAAACTTTTAAAAAAGTATATAGAGAAAATATTTATCCTGTATTTGGACTTAAATCTCTTTCTAGTGAGCAAGTAATAACTGTTTGTGCATGGTTAAATCCAGCATTGGGAGATTTAAAATTAGATGGATATGAAGAATATAAAAAAAGACTTAGAGATAGATATACAGTTAGCGGAAAAAATTATGATGAATCAGATACTAAACTTTTTAAAATGCAATTAAGAAGTACTTTATTTGGATTAAATGAAGCTCAAAGAAAAAAATATATAGAGTATTTAATGCCATATGAAATATTAGGACTTAATGATTTGATTGATTTAGAATATTATACAGATATACCTAAAAGTGAAGTTTTAGAAGAATATAAAGATGAAAATGGAAAACTTTCAGATGAGGTTTTACAATCACTTTCAGAATTAAGTATGGAAAAAATTGTTGATTTAAAAAATTCAAAACATAAAGTTTCATCAAATAAGATAAAACGTTATACACAGTTTATTCCCAATGATTTTTTGATTACTATGGCAGAGCATAATCAGATTCCATATAGTTATTTAGAATATTCGAATATTACTAAAAAAGATATATTTTCTATGAGATATGAAGCAATAGTTTCAGTATTACATAATATTGATAAATATCCAGAAAAATTAAGAATAACATCTCAAGATATTTTAGATGAATATGGAAAAACTATAAATGGTTCTAGATTATATAAATTTGTTATGTATGGATTTGTAGATAGTAAACAAGTTATAGATATTATTAGACTAAATAAAGTTTTAAGGTTATCAGGTGAATTAGAGGAAAACTTATATAATGATGAAGAAGTTTTATCATATTATTCATCAACTAGATTGGCTGAAATGTTTTTAATTGGTGAAATAGATACTAATTTTATAGAAAAATATCAATCGGCATTAAATTCTCAAGAAAAATTTGAAAAAAAATCAGAATTAGCTATTGAACAAATTAAGCAAAAGATAATGCTTTCTGTTGATATACCAGCTGAAGAAAAAGAAAAGAGTGTTCAACAGTCAGTGCTAAATGCATATAATTTAGGACTTTGTACACCAGCAGTTTTAAGAGAAAATATTTCTTCAAGCTTTTTAGAGGAATTATATTTAAGAGGAGATATTTCAGATGCGGATATATTAAGTTTATATAGAGTTGGAGTTGTTGATGAAAAAGTTATAAAAGAATATTTTTCTGATGAAGATATTTTTGAGTTATATTTACATGGAAATTTAGATAGAGATAGTATTTCTATTATGGAAGATGAACAAGAACGTGATGAAAAAATATTAGAATCTGTTATTGATGAAAAAATGCCATTAATAGATGTTGTTTATCTATATTTAAATGGTAATTTAAGTATTGATGTTTTAGAAGATGCAATAGAATTTTCTGAGCAAGAAATTGATTTTGGTACATGTATTGATGAAAATACAGATTTTTCAAAGATAAAAGAAATGTTTGAAAGAAAAGTAATTGATTATAATTGTGTGACAAACTTAAAAGATATTGGTATAATAACAGAAGAGCAATTAGAAGAATTAAAAAAGACAATGGATAAAGAAAGATTTTTTGATGGTTTAAAGGGAAAAACTTTTAAATTAGTTACATCTAGAGAACAAAAACCAAGAACAGGAAGATATAGAAAAGATGAACCTGAAGAAAAACCTCAAAAAGATAAAGATGAAAGATATTTAAAAGAAAAGGAATTAATTTCAAAAATATTAGGAATAGACAATGTTAATGGAAATCTAGAAACTTTTGCAACTATAGAAAGTTATAACCAAAGTGGAAGACCAACTTCTTTAAATGGTTATAGTATTTTTGGAAGTAGAGATAATGGATTAGTTATTTTTGCTAAGTTTCAAAAGAATAATGCAGTATTTATTATGCCATTTTATCAAGCTGCATATTTCTTAAATTCAAGAAAACAGCAAAATTTAACAGATGTAGTCATAAAAGATAGAATGCAAGATAAAGCTTATTTAAAAACAATTAATCAAGTAGAAGTAGTACTACATACAGAATATTTTGCTAGAAATTTAAGTTTAGCTGCTTGTAGATTATCACCAGATTTTGCAGAAAAATTTAATGGAGATAGAAGATATAAATCAGATGTTCAAGCACTTTGCCAAGAAATGAGATTAGATTATAGAATAGAAAGAGGATTAGAATAAATGTAGAATGCAAAAGAAAGGAAACATGAGATATTATGGAGAATTTACAAGAGAGAATTAATAAATTAGCTAAAAACTCTGAATATAGATTTAAAACTGATATAGTAAAAAATATTTTATCTGAATTTAAAAATGAATTTAAAAAATCTAATTTTGAAAAAGCAGTATTACTTGATAAAAAGAAGCATCCTGTTTATACTACTTATGAAAAAATGTGTGATATTATTGATATTCAAATAAAGAATAGTAAATTTAGTGTTAAATTCACTCCTGAAAATATAGTAGATGGATATGGAAATATTGCAGTAGCTTATAATGGAAATCCATATATTACATTGAAATTAGCTTTAATGGCATTAAAAACACATAATAACATAATATTTTTTTCACAAAAATATTATGCTGTAAATTCTATCATAATTCAAACATTAAATAATGTTTGCAAAAAATTAAAATATACTGAAGAAATAGGTTTAATAGAATATGGTGAAACAGATAAAATAGTTCAAAATCAGTCACTTTTTGATTTAATGCTTTATATAGGAGATAAAAGAGAATATCAAAAAATAAAAAGAAAGATAAGTTTACCAATAGTTTTTTATGGATATAATTATGTTGATGTATTTATTGAAAGTAAGGAATTTAAAGAGATATTATTAGAAATAGATAAATTTGCAAATCAAAATGATATTACAATTAATTATTTTGATAATACCTCACATGAAGAAACATTTAAATTTATAAATAAATATGAGGTTTCAGATTGTTTTGTATTATTTTCTAAAAATACTGAGACAATATATAAATTTATGTCTCATATAAAAGTAAATAAATTTTATATAAATCAAAATCCATTTAATGATTATGATTTTGAATTTGATGAAAAAGACTTAGTATATAATAAAAAAATATTTCTAAAAAAGATATAGACTTTTAAACAATTTATGTATATAATAATAAAAAAATAAAAGGGGCATTAGATTTATTGCTCCTATATTATTTAAAAGAATCGAGTTTGGAGGTCTTTATCATGTATGAAAGGAATGCAATAGTTTTAGAAAGATATTTTTATAATTTATTTAAATACAATGAAACTAGCAATTTAAAAGAAAACTATAATAATTATTGCACTCTTTTAGAATGTTTTGAAAACTTTAAAAAATCAACTGAAGCGGAAATGATTGCTAGTGATGAATTTAAAAAAATAACAGATGAAATAAAGAAAATCCAAAAAACTCGGAGAAAAACTATATAATAAAAGTGCGAAACTTGAATATAGCAGATATATTATTTTTGAAAATATAGAAGAAAAACCAGAAGAAGTTAAAAGATGTTTAGAAAAAGTTGAAAAAGATGTTGATAAAAATATAACTGCACTTCAAAATTTAGATAAAACTTTTATAGAATGTCAGATTGATTATAAAAATAAAGAAGAAAATTTACATAGATGTCAGGAAGAGAATAAGAAAAATAAAGAAAGTTACGAAAATGCATTAGAAAAAACAAGATTGATTTTTAATAATATTTTAGAAGAATATATAGAAATTGCAAAAGATTTTGTTAATTCAGATAATAAAGATAAAAAGAAAGAGTTAACAAATATTTTAATTGATAATGGAATAAATGAGAAAAATCCATTTGATCCAGATGTTATTTCTAATGCAGTAAATGTAAGTTTTGATATATACAAAAAAGAAATTGAAATATTTTTGACAGTTTATGAAAGAACTAGAAAACTATTCGAAGAATTAGAAGCTAATGATGTAAAATTAGATAAACATAAAAAATTAATAAATGATAGCAATAGTAAACTTCATTTCTTATCTGCTAAAAAAGATTATATTGTAGGATTTTTAGATAATGAAAGAATAGCTGCAATTTATGATAAAAAAATTCATAGAAAATTAATGTTAGAAGCTTGTAGAAATTTAAATGATGATTTAGTTCATATTGATAGTTTATATGATATTTTGTTAAAAGAAATTGCTAGTAGAGCAAGTAAAAGATTATATAAAGATAATTATAATAAATCTTATTTACTTGATATAGCTAAAGTTTCAGATGATGTAGGAGAAGAAATAAATAAATTAAAAGCAAATTCAGTTGCTGTTGTTAATTTGAATTATTGGAGAATAGATGGAATTTCAAAGATTCAAGATGTTTTTGAAAGAGATGTTAAACAAGTTTATGGAAGAGAATTAGATGCAATTTTTCCAAAAACTGAAGATAATGTTGATAATTCTAAGAATGAATCTACTGAAATAAAAAATGTTAATTCAAATAAAAAAAGTGAAAATGCTGTAAAAAAATCTCAATACAAAAATTTAAAATCTTCAAAAGAAGTTCTTAAAAATGCAATAAATAAATTAGAAAATAATTCTAATGATGAATTAAATGATAATGATTTACAAGAAGATGATACGGATTATAATAATTTGTTTGAAAAAATTTCAATGCTTGATGAATTAGATGATAATGAGTCTATTAATCCAAAAAGTACTATTGATATAAAGCAAAATAAAAATTCAGATGATAATAATGAAGATATTGATGATAATATAGAAGATAAAGATAATGAAATAAATTCAGATAATGAAATAGAAGAATCAATTTTTGATTATTATTTTAAAGAATCAGATTTAAGTGAAAGAAAAAGAAAATTGCGTGATGAGAAAAAATTAAATGAAGATAACCATAAATCAAATATAATAAAAAAAATAATAGGATTTAATTCTAAAAAACAAAAAGAGGCATAAGCACAAAAGAACTCGGAGGAAAATATGGCAGATATTAATTTAAAATGCCCTAAGTTAAGAGATTTAATAAGACAAAAATTGAATTTACAAAGATTTGATGAGCCTTTTCAAACTTTAATTGAAGAGGCTTTTTTAAGAGCTTCATATGTATTAGATTTAACACCAGAAGAATTTATGGAAGATCTTAATAATTTTAATAATTCCATTTATTATATATCATGGGGAAATTGCAATGGTGAAAAAAACTTTATGGGAGTTGTTTACCCTGGTGAACGTAGAATGGAGTTTAATACAGATTTTTGGCAAAATATTATGAATACACATTCTCCAAATATTTATTGTACTAAATTCTTTGAAAGTTTTAGTCATGAAGTGTTACATGGTATGCAAAATGTTTATGATAATAGAGGAAATATATACAATAGAGCTGGTGGATGGAATAAACAATTAAATAATAGGAGTCATGCTATTTATGAGATATGTACACAAGGTACTGCAGCTAAAATGGCTAATGATAGATTTTTTTATCAATTTAAAGAAAGCGAAATATTAACTGGAGATGGTTATTCAAATGAAATTTTTGCAATTCCTTTAATTGCTTCAACATTTGGTGTTTCTGAACAAGAAGTTTTAAAATATGGAATGAGAGAAAGAGAAAAATTAGTTGGAGTATTAGATAGAAATATTGGAAATAAAGAAAAAACAGCTGAATTATTGAATAAAATTGAAGAACAATTAGATTTTTTACATTCGATATGGTTTCCTGATAGTAATCAAAAAAAATTTATAAAAATGAGTGACAAAGAAAAACAAAAGAATAGTTCACAGATAATTATAAATTTAGTCGATATTTGCCAAGAAGCATTAGCTCATAGAATAATGAATACTTCATTAGATTTTGATAAAGATGTGGCTATTAAATTTAAATATGATCAAAGAAAAATTGAAGCAACTTTAAGACATGAGATAGAAAGATTTAATTGGACTTTTAAAGATGATTATATAACATTACGAAGAAGATTTGAGTATACATCAGATGCTGTATATATAAAGAGAGCTATAGAAGTATTTAATGAAATAGGAAAAGATAAAACAGGAAGATATTTGAGAATAGCTCCAGAGCTTATAGCTGCTGTAAAAAGAAATGATTTTGATTTTTGTATGAGAATGGGAATTATACAAAAAGATGAACTTACATACACTCTAGTAGAGAATGCAAATGAATTTAATTTAAAAAGGATTCATGAGGATTATAATGATTTTAGAAGATGGGATAATAAAACTATTTTTGAAGCTATATATCCTGGATTAAATATACCATTTTCGTCATTTAAAAAAAGTTCTTTAAAAGGCTGGACTGATATATATACACCTCAAGGATTACAAAAAATTCAGGATTTGAGATATGTTTTAAATAATCAAAAATATAAATATGGAATAGAATCCAAAGAATATCTTTTATCATTTTTTGATACTCAAGAATATGACATGGAAAACTTTTATAGTAATTTTACTAGACAAAATAATGCAAGAGATGTTTTTAGAAGAAGTTTTAGAACTATATATGATAAAGAATTTTTAGCAAAATATATAGCTGAAATATTTGTTAATACTAATTTTGAGCCAAATGGAGCATTAAAAGAAGTTTCAACTGATGAAGAAAAAAGAATACAAAGTTTATTACAGCCAACAATTATAAAACATGGTAGAAGTCAATTAGTTTATGCTATAGAAAAAATAATTGTAAATGATGAATATGATGGTGTTAGTACAAATGATGCAAGAACACAATTATGTATGATTGGTAGGAAGAGAATATTTGATACTGTTTCTCAGCCTATGCTTGATAATTTATTAAATCAAAGAAGAATTATTCAGGAAAAAGGAAATGCATTAAGAAACTCTATATATCAAACTAATAAAAAATATCCTAATAGTATTGTACAAAGACTTATAGAAATTGTAAAAACATATAAAACAACAGGAGAAATAAATGCTAATCTATTTACATCTGCAGGAAGAGGTGAATTTAGAAAATATTTTAGTGGAAATTCTAGAAGAAATATAGAGGATTTATTGGGACTATTAATAAATAGTTATGCCGATATAGAGTGTGTAAACAGATATGATGGACTATCAGGAATAGTAGTGCAAAATGGAAAAGATTATTTTAGAGAAAATATTATAAAAAGTATTTTGGATAATGATTATTCAGGATTTTTTAGTAAGCAAGAAGCAGAATATATTAAAAATATGCCTTTAGAGACACTTTTAAGTATTATTTCTAGTGCATACATACAAAAATCAATAAAAATAGGACAAATTGAGGAAAATGGTATTGGACAACAATATATTGTTCAACCATCTGATATAAAACCAATTGCTTATAAGAGAAGATTTAGTTTATTTTCTAAAACTACTGATGGACTTATAAAAAACAAAGATTTAACTTTTGACCATTCTACATACGAACATAATGAGGAATAAATAAATTTTGGAGGAGGATTAATATGTATGAAAAAGCATTAAGAGAAGTAAATGAAGTTCTTGAAAATATGGATGAAAAGTATACAAAAAAGATTTCTCCAGAATTTATAAATATGATGATAAAAAATATGGACTTGTTATATGACTTTAAATATGATATAACAAAACCGCTAGAAGAACAAAATCTGTCCGAAGAAGCTAAAACTATTTTAAGCATAATATATATAAGATATTTTTGTAGTGAAGATGAAAAATTAGAAGTTATAAAATCTATGAAAGAAAATGATTTAGAATTTGAAAAAATATCTTATGAAAAATATAATCCGGATAAATTGTTTGATAAAAAGGAAGAAAATACATATAAAATAGATAAAAATTTACCTGTTGTGCCAGAAAAATGGTATAAAAAAATAGTAGATAAGTTAAAGAGATTTTTTAAAAGATTATTTGGATGATTTTGTTTTAAAAAATATATAATAAGGAGAGAAAAAATGGAAAGAAAAAGAGGATTTGAAATTGCAAAAGGATATGAAAATAAAGGAATTAATTTACCAGTAAGAAAAACAGCAAATTCTGCAGGATATGATGTTGAGGCTGCTGAAGATACTATAATTCCAGTTTTTAAACCAGGTCAAAAACCAACATTAGTAAAAACAGGATTAAAAGCATATTGTGAACCTGATGAGTTTTATATGTTATGTAATAGAAGTTCTAATCCGGGAAAAAGAGGATTAGTAATGGCAAACAGTGTTGGAATTATTGATAGCGATTATTATGAAAATGAAGATAATGATGGTCATTTTATGTTTGCTTTTTATAATTTCTTTGATCATGATATTGAAATAAAAAAAGGTGATGTAATAGGACAAGCTATTTTTATGAAATATTTAAAAGTAGATAGAGATAATGCTACAGGGACAAGAAAAGGCGGATTTGGTTCAACAGACAAAAAATAAAACTTTAAATCCTTGATTTATCAGCAGTTTGCTGGAAAAACAAGGATTTTTTCGTTGACTTTTTCCAATTTTTGTAGTATAATTTTGTTGTGGTAATTTTGAATTACTTGGAAGGAGTGACGGTAAATGTTTAACATAGGAGATAAGGTAGTGCATCCATTACATGGTGCAGGAGTTATAGTATCAATTGATGAAAGATCTATTTTAGATGAAAAACAATCATATTATACTATTAAAATGCCAGGTGAAGTTAAAGTTATGGTTCCAACAGCCAAAGCAGAAGAAATTGGAGTTAGAAGTATAATAGATAAAGATGCTGCTAATAAGGTTTTTGGAATATTAGAAAAAGATAGTACAGAAATGTCTATGAATTGGAACAAAAGATATAGAGACAATATGGAAAGAATGAAAACAGGAAATATATATGAAGTAGCTGATATTGTTAGAAATCTTACTTTTAAACAAAAAGATAAGGGCTTATCAACAGGTGAGAAAAAAATGCTTTTAAATGCAAGACAAATTCTTATTAGTGAATTAGTTTTAGCACAAGATAAAGAAAAAAGTGAAGTAGAGGAAATGGTTGATAAAACAATTGATGAATCTTATGCTTTACATACAACTTCTGAAACGGATAATATTTCTAATATTGATACATCAAATAGTATTATAAAGAAATTTGTTTCACAAGCTTAAAAATTGAATAAATATTTAACAAAAGAAACAGATGAGAAAACTCATCTGTTTTTTATGCAAAATGTTTTTTTAAAAAAATAATAAAATGTAATAGATTTTATTACTATATGACAAAAATGTAACATATTTGTAAAAAAATAGTAATTTTAAAAGGGATTTACGTAATATATGTCGAATAATATATATGTGAAAGGTTAGATTTAATGAATGGATATAGTGATAATATTAAAGAAGAAGTAAGAAGTGCAAACGATATAGTAGATGTAGTTTCAAAATATGTATCTCTAAAAAAAAGAGGTAGAATTTTTTTTGGTCTTTGTCCGTTTCATTCAGAAAAATCTCCTTCGTTTTCTGTAAAACCTGATAGTCAATTCTTTTATTGTTTTGGTTGTCATGCTGGACGGAGATGTATTTACATTTATTAGTAAAATTGAAAATCTTACTTTTAAGGAAAGTTTGGAGTTTCTTGCTGAAAGAGCTAATATTAAACTTCCTAGTTTAGAAAACTTAGATAGTCCACAAGAAAGATTAAAGAAAAGATTGTATGAATTGCATAAAGATGCAACTAATTTTTATCATGAAAGATTATATAAACCATTAGCTAAAATAGCTCAAAATTATGTAAAACAAAGAAGATTAGATAATAAAACGTTAAAAGCATTCAAAATTGGATACTCTGGTGAAAGAGACGAATTATATAAATTTTTAATATCTAGAGGATATACTAATAAAGAAATTGAAGCAACTGAACTTTGTTTTAAAACAGATTCTGGAAATTATATTGATAAGTTTAGAAAAAGATTAATGTTTCCAATTATGGATGTTTCAGGTAGAGCAATAGCATTTGGTGGCAGAAGATTAGATGAAAATCAAAAAACTGCTAAATATTTAAATTCAAATGAGAGCCCGATTTTTCTTAAGAAAAATAATTTGTTTGCTTTAAATTTAGCTAAAAAATCGGATTCTAAAACTTTAATCTTAGTAGAAGGATATATGGATGTTATTTCACTTCATCAAAGAGGAGTAACAAATGCTGTAGCATCATTAGGAACAGCCCTAACAGAAGAACAGGGAAAATTAATTAGAAGATATAGTGATAAAGTAGTATTTAGTTATGACTCAGATGAGGCAGGACAAAATGCAATTGCCAGAGGATTAGATATATTAGAAAAACTTGGAATAGAAGGAAAAGTTCTACAGATGGAAGGTGCAAAAGATCCGGATGAATACATTATAAAATATGGAAGTGGAAGATTTAATCTTTTAGTAGATAATTCAATATCAATAATTGAATTCAAGGTAAAAAGATTAAAACAAAACTACAATTTAGATATTGCTAGTGAGAAAATTAAGTTTTTGAAAGAGGTTTCAAAATTAATAGCAAATATTGATAGCAAAATTGAACGTGAAATTTATATAAACAAAATTTCTGATTCAAATGAAATTTCAAAAGAAGCAATTTATGCTGAAATTAACAAATTATTATATAGAAATTCAGGTCAAAACATACTAGAAAAATCTATTCCTGTAAAAAAAGTTGAAGAAAAAAAAGAAGTAACCATAAATAAAGCAGAAATAGAAAGAGAAAAAATGATTTTATATTTTTTGATAAAAAATTATGATGAAATAGGAGATAAAATAATATCTAAAGTTTTAGTAGATGATTTTAAAGTCGAAAAATATAAGAAAATTTATAATAAAATATTAGAAATCGTAAATAATGGCAATAATAATATTTATAAAGAAATGACAAATATTGAAGATGAAGAATTTCAATCTATTTTAAGTGAAGTTTTGTTTTCAGAATATGAAATTAATTCAGTAGATAAATTCGTGGATGATATTATAAATAATTATGAAAAAAATAAATTAAATTCGAGAAAACAAGAAATATTAAAAGAGATAAAGATTGAAAATTTAAGTGAAGAAGAAAAACTTAAGTTAGAAAATGAACTAAATGAAATAATTACAAAGTTAGCTAAAATAAAGTAGGGGGTAATTTTTTTAAAATGAAAAAAGAAAAAGTAGAAGAAAAAGAAATTAAAGAAACTACTGCAAATGCTAAAACTAAAAAAGAAACTACTACAAGAGAAAATATAAAAGATCAATTGGAATTTGTAGAAGAAAAAAAAAAAAAAAATTCATCTAAATC
>CALXVK010000032.1 GCA_944391975.1 uncultured Clostridia bacterium | reverse complement strand
TGGAATAGCTAATACATTTATATTATCATCTGCCTTTGAATTTCTAGCCATATCTTCATTAACTGCTATACTACATCTTATTCCTTTAAATTTATTAGCAGCAACTGTCATTCCTGCACCAGATTTGCAAATAACTATTCCTAAATCACATTGTTTTTCTTGAATTGCTTTAGCAACTTTTTCAGCATATATAGGATAATCAGTTCTTTCTTCACTAAAACAGCCATAATCTTTATATTTTATCTCTTTTTCATCAAAGTATTTTTTTATTTCTTCTTTCATTTTAAATCCACCATGATCTGAACCAAGAGCAATCATCTTTATACCTCCTCTTATGTAAAAAAATTCTTATAAATCTTGTTCTAATATAACATAAGAACTAACGTTTTTCAAGTTTTTTTGTCAAATACATAAATTTTTCACAAAATTGCTTGCATTTTAGAATTCAACCTGTTATAATATCTAAAGAAAAATTTACTTAATACTTTAGAGGAGGTGCAAAATGCCAAATATTAAATCAGCTATAAAAAGAGTAAATGTTATCAAAACAAAAACTCTTCAAAATAATATGGTAAAATCAGCATATAGAACAGCTATTAGAAATTTTGAATCAGCAGTAGAAGCTGGTGATAAAGAAAAAGCTGAAGAAACTTTTAAAAATGCTGTAAAAAAAGTTGATCAAGCTTGTTCAAAAGGCGTAATCAAAGCAAATACAGCATCTAGAAAAAAATCAAATTTAGCTAAAAAATTAAACAGTGTAAAATAGAAAAAAAGAGAACTTAATCTAATTTAAGTTCTCTTTTTTTGTTCAAAATAAAAAACACAGAAAAGGGGGACAATCTGTGTTTAGTTTAGTTTCACTTAATATTTAATTTTTTTCTTAATGGATTTTACTGCAATATCCATATAAGAAACGCAGCATTCAAAGATGATCACGTAGTTATGCCATTCGCAGGCTTTACCTTCGACTCTTGAGATGTCACACCACTCTCTGTAGAGCTGCATTGCTCTTTCTTTAGAGAGCTGATAAGGTGCATCATTGATATGACACGGAACCTTCCAATGGCTTCCTGGTGTAAAATCTCCAAGAGAGAACTGATATATCTTAGGTTCTCCAAGATTTACCAGTGCCTCATCATACTGCTGCCCCTGTGCTTTTTTGTAGAGCTGATAATGATATTCCCGTACTCTGGGATCATCAGAATCAATCTCTTTTTTTCTTACAAGAGCTTTTGGGCTCGATTCATCTGTCATGAGTTCCGGAAACATAGTCTGAAGCTCATAAACATAACCGGCAAACATATACCAAATGTCGATTATATTTATTCCGCTCTTATAGCAGTAGTCCCAGTCAAGATTCAGTGAATCATACCAATCCATAAAAGGCTTGGCAAAGATTCTAGCATCTGCTCTTACTGCATCAAGCCGCTTTTCTTCTTCTGTCTTGTACTGATCTTCAAGCTGCCTGCGAGCATCGTTTATCTCCTCTGTAAGCCGATCTCTTGCCCTTCCAAACGCTCTTCGAACATCATCAATTGTCACATTCGTCACATTTTTAATCTCCATAATATTCCTCCTGTTATAAGTCCCCCTTAACTGCATTTGGAAATTTACTCACAAAACGTGAGCGAATACATTGATAATTAAATATCATTATCAATTTCTTCTTAAGTTACACTAAAAAACGAGATTTCTCCCGAATTTCGCCATTTATTATATCATCTTTTTATGTAAATTTCAACCATTTTTATAAATTAACAAAAAGAAGAACACTGAGGGATAAGGGGTCGGTTCTTTAGGGACAAGGGGACGGTTCTTTTGTCCCATTTTTTCATAGGGACAAGGGGACGGTTCTTTTGTCCCATTTTTTCATAAATTATTGATATATCTATTAACTGTTGTTTTAGAAATTTTTAATATTTTAGACAATTCTCTTATTGTAACATCAGTCTCATCTCTAGCCTGATTAATAATTTTTCGTAATAAATCTTTTTCCTCTCTAAATTCAAAAATACTTTTATTATACCTTTGCTCTATTTCATTGATAAACTCTTGAATACTTTTTTCTTTCACATCTATAAAATTTGATTTTATATTAGAATAATTATTATGAATATTGATAAATTGATATTTAAAATTTGATGAACTACCAAATAAAAGATTTAAACTTTCTTGATTTAAAATAATTTTTTCTCCTAAAAACTCATTATAACTTGAATATTTATATTCTCTAATATCATTTACAATTTTAGCCTTTACTGGATTATAGTGAATATAGCATAAACAATTAAAAAGTTGATTCTGATTTAAAATATCCTCTGACAAAAATCTATCTCTAAATACATATCCTATTCTTTCTTTTTTTGAATTATAATATCTTGAATATGCTAAATTTATTCTCTGCATAAATTTAGAGAGAGCTTCTAAATTTTGACTATATATTAAAAAATGTGCATGATTATTCATTATGCAATATGCTAGTATATTTATACAGCTATTTTTTATCTTATTTAAAATTATTTCTATATATTTTTGAATATATTCTTCTTTACCAAAAATATACTCTCTATTTATTCCTTGTACCATAATATGATGATAGTACAAATTTTTAGAACATTTTCGCGGTTTACGCGGCATATCTACTCCTTTCCTTAAATCATTTCATTATTTGTAGATTTTACAATACATTTTGTAATTCTTCAATACTAAAAGCCAATTTTTTTAAAAAATAGGACAAGAGAACAGTCCTTTGTTTCGAAGGTTAATTTTTTGAAAAAATGGGACAAGAGAACCGTCCCCTTGTCCCTCCGTCCCCTTGTCCCTCACAAAAAATGAGACAAGAAAATCTTTTTTATTCTTCTTGCCTCAATGTATCTATATATTATTCCACTGTAACAGATTTAGCTAAATTTCTTGGTTTATCAACATCTAATCCTCTCTCTTTTGAAATATAATATGCTAACAATTGTAATGGAACTACTGATAAAATTGGAGAAATATATTCACTAATTTCTGGTATTTCTATCACTTCATCAAACATTGATTTATCTATATCTTGATTTGTAACTACTAGTGTTTTAGCTCCTCTTGTTACAACTTCTTGTAAATTACTAACAGTTTTTGGAGCTAATTCTGCATCTGTCATAATTCCAATTACAGTTATTCCATTTTCAATCAAAGCAATTGGTCCATGTTTTAATTCACCAGCAGCGTAGCTTTCTGCATGAATATAAGAAATCTCTTTTAATTTTAAAGATCCTTCCATAGCAACAGTATAATCTATTCCTCTACCAATGAAAAATACATCTTTTTCATTACTAATTCTTTTTGCAAAATCTTTAATTTTTTCAGTATTATCTAATATTTCTTCAATTTTTTTAGGAACTTCTAAAATTTCCTTTTTAAGCTCTTCTAATTCTCTAGAAGATACTCCTAAAACTTCTGCAAAATATATTGCTATAATTGCTAAAAGCACTATTTGAGAAGTATATGCTTTTGTTGAGGCAACTGCAATTTCAGGTCCTGCATGAGTATATAATGAATAATCAGCTTCTCTAGTTATTGAACTTCCAATTACATTTGAAATTGCTATAGTTTTTGCTCCATGCTCTTTAGCTAATTTTAAAGCTGCAATAGTATCAGCTGTTTCACCTGATTGTGAAATAAAAATACATAAAGTTTTTGGAGTAATTAATGGTTTTCTATATCTAAATTCAGATGCAATATCTACCTCTGTTTGTAAATGACAAAACTGTTCTAATATTTTTTTTGTTGTCATTCCTGCATTCATTGCTGTTCCACAAGCCACTATATAAACTCTATCAACACTTTCTAAATACTCTTTTGTAAAATCTAATTCATCTAAAGTACTTTTTACTCCTAATGTAATTCTTGCTCCAATTGTTTCTCTAATTGATTTTGGTTGTTCATAGATTTCTTTAAGCATAAAATCTTCATAACCATCTTTTTCTGCTGAACTAACATCCCATGCAATGTTTTTTGGCTGTTTTTCTATTTTGTTTAAATTTATATCATAAAATTCTACATCATCTTTTGAAAGAACTGCAAATTCATAATCATTTAATAAATAAAAATCCTTTGTAAATGAAAGAATAGCCGGAATATCAGAACTTATATAATTTTCCTCTACACCTTTTCCTATAACCATTGGACTATCTTTTCTAACTACAAACATCTCTTCTTTAAAATCATTATTTAATACTTCTATAGCAAAACTACCCTTTAACATTTCTACTGCTTGTTTTAAAGCTTTTACAAAATCCATTTTATCTTTTTTATTTGTTTTCTCATAATAAAAATGAATTAAATTTGGTATGACTTCTGTATCTGTTTGAGATAAAAATTTATATCCATTTTTGGTTAAAAATTCTCTTAATTCAATATAATTTTCAATAATACCATTATGAACAACAGAAGTTGTTTTTTCATTATCCATATGAGGATGTGAATTAATTGCAGATGGTTTTCCATGAGTTGCCCATCTAGTATGACCTATTCCCATTGTTCCTTTTAAATCCTCTATTTCTTTAACTTCTAATAATCCTTTTACACGTCCTTGATTTTTTATAGTTTTAATCCCTGTTTCTTCCATTACTGAAATTCCTGCAGAGTCATATCCCCTATATTCAAGTCTTAAAAGCCCATTTATTAATATTGGTTGAGCTTTTCTTTTACCAACATATCCTACTATACCACACATAAAAAATCTCCTTTTTGTTTATTTTATGTGCTATCACATGTTACTTCAATACACCTTTGTTTAAATATTTCTATTTATTTTTAAAGTATTGTTATGAGTGTAACTTTCCCATCAGAGCACCCGCCGAATATTTCGATAACTCTGAACCTCGTCAACATTATTAAAAAATATATGTCCTGGCGCTAGGCTTTCCCTTTATATGCAAACCTCCTTTCAAAATTCAATAGCACATTAACATCATATGCAAAAATTCTAAAAATGTCAAATGAATTTATTTAGATTTTCTTAAAATTCAATTTATATCAAATTTGTCAAATATTTTCTATTGACTAACAAATCAAAATATTGTATTATATAAACTAAACTAAAATAAAAAATTTTGTTTTAGTAAAAAAGTAAGGAGATCGATAAATATATGAATATGATTTGCTCAGTATGTAAAAAAAATCCTGCTGTAGTATTTATTAATAAAATTGAAAACAACAAAACCACTGTAGAAGGTTTATGTTATAATTGTGCAAAAGAAAAAGGTATCAATCCTCTTCAAGTATTAAGTCAAAATACTAATATTTCAGATGATGATATTGAACAAATTTCAGAACAACTTGGAAATTTTATGGATGAACTTTCAAGTAATGGTTCAGCTGATGAATTAAATGAAAATAATCCTTTAGCAGGAATCTTTAATTTATTTAATAAAAATAATGATAATAATGCAGAAGCTCAAGTAGGTGGAGACGGAAATTCTAAAAAGAAAGCTGTAAAAGTTGAGAAAAAGCAAAAAAATAATAGAAAAAAATTCTTAGATTCTTTTGGAACAAACCTTACAGCATTAGCGCTTGAGCGGAAAAATAGATGAAGTTATTGGAAGAGAACAAGAAATTTTAAGAGTTACTCAAATATTAAATAGACGTTCAAAAAATAATCCATGTTTAATTGGTGAACCTGGTGTTGGTAAAACTGCTATTGCTCAAGGTTTAGCTTTAAGAATAGCAAGAAAAGAAGTACCAGCCAAATTATTAAATAAAGAAGTTTATTTAATTGATATAACTGCAATTGTTGCTGGAACTCAATTTAGAGGTCAATTTGAAGCAAGAATGAAATCATTAATTGAAGAATGTAAAACATATGGAAATATTATTCTTGTAATTGATGAAATTCATAATATTATTGGTGCTGGTGATGCAGAACATTCAATGAATGCAGCAAATATTTTAAAACCTGCCCTATCTTCTGGAGAAGTTCAAGTTATTGGAACTACAACTTTAAAAGAATATAGAAAATATATTGAAAAAGATTCAGCTTTAGAAAGAAGATTTGCTCCAGTTTTAGTTGAAGAACCTTCAATTGATGAAACAATAAAAATCATAAAAGGAATTAAAAAATATTATGAAGATTATCATAAAGTTTTAATTTCTGATGATATCATTGAAAAAATAGTAAATATGTCTGAAAGATATATTCATGACAGATTTTTACCAGATAAAGCAATTGATATAATTGATGAAGCTTGTTCAAAAATAAATCTTAATAATAAAGAATTATATGAACTTGAAATGATAAAAAATGAACTTGCAATTATTGAAACTGAAAAAGAAGAAGCTGTTTCTTCTGACTCAATAGAAGATTATCAAAAAGCTGCTGATTTAAAAACTAAAGAATGTGGTTTAAAAGATAGAATGACTGAAATAGAGAAAACTTTAAAACCATCTGTTCTTACAGTTCAAGATGTTGCTGAAGTTATTGAAAGATGGACAAAAATTCCTGTAACTAAAATAACAGAAGCTGAAACAGAAAAATTGTTAAACTTAGAATCATACCTACATAAACATATAATTGGTCAAGATGAAGCAATAAAAGCTGTTTCAAGAGCTATTAGAAGAAACAGAGTTGGACTTCAAAGTACAAAACGTCCACCATCATTTATATTTGTTGGGCCTACTGGTGTTGGTAAAACAGAACTTGCAAAGAGCTTAGCTAAAGAAATATTTGGAAGCGAAGATTCTATTATAAGAATTGATATGAGTGAATATATGGAAAGCCATTCAACTTCAAAATTAATAGGTTCTCCTCCAGGATATGTTGGATATGATGATGCTGGTCAATTAACTGATAGAGTTAAAAGAAAACCTTATTCAATAATTTTATTAGACGAAATCGAAAAAGCTCATCCAGATGTTTTCAACATCTTACTTCAAGTATTAGATGACGGAAAACTTACAGATGCTCAAGGAAACACAGTCAATTTTTCAAACACAATTATAATTATGACATCAAATGCAGGATCTAATTTAAATACAAATTCTATAGGATTTGGAAATCAACCTATTTCTGATACAAATAAAATGGTTGATGCTTTAAAAAGTATATTTAGACCTGAATTCTTAAACAGAGTTGATGAAATAGTTCCATTTAGTACTTTAACTGAAAGCGAATTATTACAAATTGTTGATTTACTTCTAGATCAAACAAGAGAAGCATTAAAATCAAAAGATATAAGATTAGACGTAGATGAAAGTGCTAAAAAATTCCTACTTTCAAAAGGAACAGATTTAAAATATGGTGCAAGACCTTTAAGAAGAAGTATTCAAACTTATATTGAAGATATAATTGCAGATAAGATTTTAAGAGACGAAGTTGGTGCAGGAAAAACAATTTCTGTATACAGTACTGGAACTGAACTTGAATTTGAAGTTAAATAAATACTATAGCAAAACACTCGGAAGTTTAAAACTTCCGAGTTTTTTTTTTAACACCTATCAAGCTTTTTGGGACACTTCTAAGAAGCTTGATAAAAAATTTTCTATCTTCTAAAAAATCCTACTAACCAAAATTGCAAATAAATTTTAGAAAAGATTTTATTTTACTGTGGTACAGGTAATACCAATACATATTCTATACTATCATCTATTTTTTCATCAGATTTTACATTATAAATTTTATTGTCTATTTTTTTACACAATTCATAATTGTTTGGATAAGTTACTATATAGCTATCATCTACACTAACGTTATCAGTAATAATTCCAACATTATTATACTCTGTTTCAGACCAATCATTCCATGTCATTCCATCTTCATATTCTATTTCAAAAGCTATTTTACCACTAAGCTCTTCGTTAAATGAAATATCAAAATCGGCCTCACCACTCTCATAAAGGGACAAGGGGACGGTTCTCCTGTCCCATTTTTCTCTTTTTTGGGACGGGAGAACCGTCCCCTTGTCCCTAAAAGATTGGAATTGTAGAACAATTTTCGTGCCGTGGAACAACGTCCCGTGACACAAATTAGTAGTCCCATTTTGGAACATACTGTTCTTCATCCTCTTCTGAGAAGTCCTGCATATATCCATTTTCTATATCTAACTCTAATATGTAATTTTCTATATCATTATATTCTTTTTTAGAAATCTTTCTATTTATTTCCTCAAATTCTTTTGCTCTATAAGTTGGAAAATATTGTGTCATTACACTTATATATACTCCATCTTGTAAATTTTCTTTTAACCATTTTAAAACTTTTTTTGAATTTTGAATATTATTTGGCATTACTAGATGTCTTACAATTAAACCTCTTTTTATCATTCCATTTTTATCTAACTTCGGAATTCCAACTTGTCTTTCCATTTCTTTAATTGCCTTTGTTGCAATTTCAAAATAATTCCTTATTCCAGAGTATTTAAAAGCAATATCATCATCTACATATTTTAAATCTGGTAAATACACATCAATTAAACCATCTAATTTTTTCAAAGTTTCTATATTTTCAAATCCATTACTATTATATATTATTGGTAGTTTTAAACCTTTTGTTTTAGATAACTCTATTGCTTTTGCTATTTTATCTGCATAAATTGTTGGTGATACTAAATTAATATTTTCTGCTTCTTTTTCTTGTTGTTTTAAAAATATATCTGATAATTCTTCTATAGAAATTTTTCTTCCATTTCCTAAATTACTTATCTCATAGTTTTGGCAAAATATACAAGATAAATTACATTTAGAAAAAAATACAGTTCCAGATCCATTTTTCCCACTTATACATGGTTCTTCAAAATAATGTAATGAATATCCTCCTATTTCTATTTCATCTCCTGCTTTACATCTTCCCAAATTAAATTTTCTATCAACTTTGCATTTGTGAGGACATATTGTACAAATATTTTCCATATATTATAACTCCTATTTCAAATCTAATTACTATATTACTACAGGAAGCTTTATTTTTCAATACTATTCATAACTTTCTAAAATTGAGTTTAATTCAGTTAATCCATATACATAAATTCCATCTTCTAATTCCTTTTGATCTTCTGAACTTAAATATTCTGCTGAAATTTCAGTTGTTTCATAAACTTCTTTATCATAATTTGATTTTAAATTATATATAATTATCATATTATTTTCATCAACCGTAATTATATAATGCTCACTACATAGACCCTCTTCTAAACCATATAAGTCCACCTCATCTTCTGAAAAACTTACAACTATATATTCTGGATACTCTTCTTTAAATTCATCTTCTGTTAAATTTATTGCTTCTTCTGGAGCTTCATATTCATTTTTTTCGGTGTGTTTACAATCTTCATACTTAGTTTCAACTATAAAAATTGTATCAGGTTCAACTTTTATCTCTTCATTACTAGTTGGTTCAGCTAATTCTTCTTTAGCTCCAACTTCTTCTGTATTTCCTGATATATTTTGTGCAGAAATATCAACTTTTCCATTTCTTTTAACATATGAAATAGCAAGACCTATTCCAAGTGAAACAATAAATAAAATTACAATATATTTAAAATATTTACTCAATTTTTTATCTCCTCTAACCAATTTTTCTATTAGTATTTGGAAAATTTCTAAAAATATACTAAAACTTAACTTATTGAATAAACTTATTAATTTTTAACTCATTTTTATTTTCTAATATTATATCTATCTCACCATTTTCATCTGTTCTATATACATTTACACCAATTTCTTCTAACTTTTTTATCGTATATATTGAAGGATGTCCAAAAGAATTATTTTTTCCTACACCTATTAAAGCAATTTTAGGATTTACCAATTTTAAAAATTCATCTATACTTGAAGTATTAGAACCATGATGAGCAACTTTTAAAATATCTGACTTTAAAATATTTCCATAAATCGATACAAGCTTTTCCTCTGCAATTTGTTCAATATCCCCTGTAAATAACATACTTATATTAGAATTATTTTCTATAAAATTAAGTTTTGCTACTAAAGAATTATTATTTATCGCATTTTCTATAATCATCTCATCTTTCATTGGAAATAAAATATCAAAATATGTATATTTATCTATTTGCAGTCTATCACCATTTTTTACAACAAGTACATTAATTTCTTTTTCTTTTGCAATATTTATAAAATTTAAAAAGTTTTCACTTTTTTCATATTGATATCCAATTATAATATTACTAACATTTAAATTTTCTATTATAAAAAATAAACCTCCACAATGATCTGAATCAAAATGTGATACCATAACATAATCTAAACTACTAATTTTATGTTTCAAAAGATATGGTAAAACTACATTTTCTCCATAATCATAATCTCCATTTTCTCCCCCATCTATTAAAATTGTTTTATTAGTTTTTGTTTTTATTAAAGTACAATCTCCTTGAGATACATCTAAAAAAATTATTATTGCTTTATTTCCTTTAAAATTTAATGTAATATAAATCAAACAAAAAAAACCTAAAATAATAACTAATTTTTTTAACAAAAATCTTAATTTAGAATCAAGCAATAATTTTTGAATTACTATTTTTTTATTTTTAACAAACATTATAAAAAATAAAATTATATAATAAATTATGAAAAAAATAATATTTGGAGTAGTAACATATATTTTGGAAAACTTAAAATTACCAACAATTTCTGCTATTTTAAATAAAAGCTCTAATAATAATTCTTCTATAATAACTATGAATTCAAAATATTTTCCTAAACCTAAGCTTATATAACCTAATATTAAAATTGGACCTGCAATAAAAGATGCAAAAAAGTTTGAAATAAAAAATGTTAAAGAAATTGTATTAAATGAATATAAAATAATAGGAAAAATTGCAAATTGAACTGCGAAAGAATCTTTTAAATTAAGCTTTTGCATTCCAAGAACACTCATAAAAGAAAGCCACATTCCAATGTTTTCAATATTGTAAAAATTAATAATTAATATTATTGCTAACGAAAAACACCATGTTGTAAAAAAATCATTTTTTCTATATAAAATTTCTGAAATCAAAATAATTCCCATCATAATACATGCTCTAACACATGAAGCAGAAACACCTGTAAATATAGCAAAAAATATTAAAAATACTATCAAAATTATATTTACTAATCTTTTAGATTTTATGATTTTATATAAAACACATTTAATTGCTACTATAATATAAACAACATGAGTTCCTGAAATAGCTATAACATGTGACAAACTACTATTTTTAAAATTTGTTTCGATCTCTTTATTTATGTCAGATGTATCGCCGTATCAAAAGACCTGATAAAAAACCTGCATTTTCCGGCTGATAAATTTCATATAATAACTCTTTTAAATCATTTTTAAATTTAAAAAAATTATATCTTATACCTCTATTTTTAGATATAATTTCAAAATTCTTAAATCTTAAATTCCCATATATCTTGCTTTGTCTTAAATATCTTTCATAACTAAATCCTTTATCATTTCTTTTACCAGATACTTTTTCAAAACTACTATTATAAAAATATATAATATCACCATATTCAAAATTAATATTTTTATCAACATATAAAATTAATTTAGTATTTTCATATTTTAAATCACCATTTATTTCTTTAATTTTAATTATATATTTATTTTTATATTCTTTTTCTTCTGCAAAACTAATAATCTCTCCTACTCCGCTAACAGTAATATTTTCATTGTATAAATTTTCATATTTTTCATCAGAATAACTTGCAATAAAACAAATAATTACACTAAATATTATAAATAAAATATTAAAATTATTTTTCTTATGATTTACTAAAAAGATGATTATAATCAAAATATATACAAAAAGAGCTATATTTTTTAAATATAGCCCTAAACATATACCAATTATTATACTTAACAAAAATTTTAAAATAAATATATTCATGGCTAACCTCTTTAAAATTTGTTAGCCCCCGCATTTTAATTAATAGTTACTAAACTTTTAGATATATAAGCATCTGTATATTCCCCAACATTTACTATATACCAATCATTCTCTTCTCCTACAATTTCAAGAGTCGTATTTAAATCTAAAAGTGTATAAACTTTTCCATCTGCTGAATCTCTTAATCTTGATCCATCTGTATTTACAGTTCCATTTGATGGAAAAGCTGTATTAGATGAACTTTGTGATGAAGTTTCTCCATTATCAACCATTGCAACTGTTACTTCTGAATCATCAGTAGTAGTTGTTGTTGAAGCATCTCCAGTAGAAGTAACTTCTTCAACATTTTGTCTTATTACCCATCCTGAATTTGTTCCATCTGTAATTTTCACCCATCTATTTAAAGTATCAAGTACTGAAACTGTTGTGCCTTGAGATATTGTACTAATTCTATTTGATGTAAAACTTGGAATTGTTCTTAAATTTGCATCATTTGTTAATACAAATTCAGTAGCTTCACTAGTTTCTGAAATAACCTCATCACCAGCATTTGTATCTGTTGTATTTGGAGTTTCTGTGTTTTCAGAATTATTAGAATCATTATTTGAAATTTCTGGCTCATTAGTATCTGTTGTATTCTCTACTATTTCACCACTTCCTGATGTATCACTAATATCTTCAGAGTTTGTTGCATTTGGAGTTTCATCGTTACTAGATGAAACATCTCCTTCTACATCAATATATTCACTTGATATATAACCTGTTAGTCCATTATATTCTACTCTATACCATCCATTTTCTTCACCTAAAACTTCAACTTCAGTTCCTAGCCCCACTAATTGCAATACATCTGATGATGTATTAGCTTCTCTTCTCATTCTAACTGTCGTTGTATTAATAGTACCTGGTTCTGCACTTACAACATTTGTTATCATACTAAATAAAATTATCATTAGTAAAATTATTGCTACAGTTTTTTTCATATATTTCCTCCATATTTTATTCTAAGTTTCTACTTAAATAAAAATATTACTCTTCAATCTTTATATGTACATCTTTAAGTTGTTTTTCATTTACTCTTGATGGAGCTCCCATCATCATATCTCTTGCCTTTTTATTTTTCGGAAATGCTATTACTTCTCTAATATTATCTTCATGCGCAAGTAACATTATTAGCCTATCTAATCCAGGAGCTGCTCCTGCATGAGGTGGTGTTCCATAACTAAAAGCATTATATAATGCTCCAAACTTAGTTTTTACATCTTCTTCTGTATATCCTGCAATTTCAAAAGCTTTTGTCATAATCTCTTGATCATGATTTCTAACAGCTCCTGATGCAACTTCATATCCATTACATACTAAATCATATTGATATGCTAAAATCTCTAAAGGTTCTTTCTCTTCTAATGCTTTTAATCCTCCTTGTGGCATAGAAAATGGATTATGATTAAAATCTATAGTTTCTTCATCAGATAATTCATACATCGGAAAATCAACTATTAGACAGAATTTATAAATATTTTTTTCTATTAAATCAAGCTCTTCACCTAATTTTATTCTAACTCCTCCAGCTATTTTTTGAGCTTTTTCTTTTTCATCTGCAATAAAAAACATTGCAGAATTTTTATCTAACTTAAGCTTTTCAAATAATTTTTCTTTTTGATCTGGAGTTATAAATTTACTAATTCCACCTGTTAATTCATTTGATTCATCTACTTTTATCCAAGCTAATCCTTTAGCTCCAAGCTCTTCAACTGCATATTCAGACATTTTATCAAAGAATTTTCTTGATTTATCTTCCATACTTGAAGCCACAATTACTTTAACAGTTTTATTCTTAAAAGCATTAAATTCAGTATCTTCAAATACATCTGTCACATCTTCTATAATCAATGGATTTCTTAAATCTGGTTTATCTGTTCCATATTTTTCCATTGATTCTCTATATGGAATTCTAACAAAAGGAGCTTTAGTAACTTCCCAATCAGTATTTTTCTTAAAAACATTATATACTACTGTTTCTAAAACATTAAATACATCTTCTTGAGTTGCAAAACTCATTTCAAAATCTAATTGATAGAATTCTCCTGGAGACCTATCAGCTCTAGGATCTTCATCTCTAAAACATGGAGCTATTTGATAATATTTTTCAAATCCTGAAACCATAAGCAATTGTTTAAATTGTTGTGGTGCTTGTGGAAGCGCATAAAATTCTCCTGGATGCAAACGACTTGGAACTAAGAAATCTCTTGCACCTTCTGGTGAAGAATTAGCTAGTATTGGAGTTTGAATTTCTGTAAATCCTAAAGCATCCATCTCATTTCTAAAATCTTTTAAAATTTTAGAACGTAGTAAAATATTTTTGTGTATTTTTTCATTTCTTAAATCTAAAAATCTATATTGTAATCTTAAATCTTCTCTAACATTTTGATCTAGGACATTTATCTCAAAAGGCAAACTATTTCTACATTTTCCTAAAATAGTATAGTCTTTTGCAATAATTTCAATACTTCCAGTTAGAATTTTGTCATTTTTACTACTTCTTTCCACAACTTGTCCACTAACAGTTAATGTGCATTCATTTGAAATTTCTTTTGCTTTTTCAGCCAAATCCTCATTTATAACAATTTGTGTTATTCCATGTTCATCTCTTAAATCAATAAATAACATTTTTCCTAAATTTCTTATCTTTTGCACAAATCCGGCTAAACGTACTTCTTTTCCTACATCTGAAATACGAAGCTCACCACAGTTATTAGTTCTATATTCATTTACCATTTAAAATCAAATCCTTCTTCCATTTTATTTTTATCGTCTTGGATCTCCTTCACCATTTTCATCTGTGTCAGGAGCTATTCTTCTGTTTCTTCTATCTAAATGCTTTTGTAAAATGTCTTGTTTTCCTAAAATCTCAGCTAAATCAAATATTATTTCCTCAATAACTTTTTGACTTTTAAAATATGCTTGATTTTTTTCTGCAGTAAGAATTTCAAATAAACTAAAAATATCATCTTGAGTTATTTGAGACCTAGAATTTCTAAGTTTCATAACAGTATCAAGAGCTGTTATGTCTGATTGAGCTGGATTATCAGAAGAATATACCAATGTATCTTCTGAAAAATCAGCTTCTTTTATAGATCTTCTATAAACTTCCATTTGATCTATCAATACTCCTTTTTGATACATATCTTGAAAATATTTAAGATTTTTTGGAAATCTATCATATGTTGCATTATGATAATCTAAATTTGTATATCTTGCACTACCAGGTAAAAAATCTTTTGAATATATAATTTCTCCATTTTCAGCTTTTCCAACAATTCCATTATCAACAATAGAAACATATCTTTTTAAAATTGAAAAAGCACTATCTTTTTCAGGTACTGCTAAAGATGCTAGAGTTATTTTATAATCAGTATTCTTGCTTTTCTTATATCTTTTGAAGGTCTCCTCAACCCAATCTGTTTTCCATAATGTCCCAGTTATTATAATATTAGTTCCAGGAAACTCATTTAACAAGATTTCTTGAACAACATAATACATTTCATAAGAAAATTCACTTGTCTGTTCAGCAAATGTTCTATCTTGAAGTTTTACATCTGGAATAAACTGATTAAAATAATGTCTAAACATATCCATATTTAATTCAATATATTTTTTTTCAGGACGAGCATGATTTAATCTAATAACTAAACTGTCCTTTCCAGCTCCCGTTGGAGCTGCAACAAAAATCAAATCAGCTTGTTTAGGAAGATTAACAAAATCTTGATGTAAATCATTTGTCACTTCATAGTTATTAATAATTTGATTAAGTAAATCTGCTGAAGATTCATCTAAAACAGAAAAACGACCTGTACCGAATTTCTTTATTGATAACCTCTCTAATCTTATCTCTCAAATCAATCATTTTGTGAACTTTTAGCTTCATCAATTACTTTTTTAATTAACTCAGCATTTCCTTTACTAATTTCTTTTCTCATGTTTAAAAAATAATCTAAATTATTTTTTAATTCTATATTTTCTGGATTTTTTACTATTTCCATATTTAACTTGGCAATTTTTCTATCTAAAATATTTAAAGCAACAGATAAATCAATATCATCTTTAATCATAGTATCCTCCAGTTTTAATAAAATTAAATTTCAGTAAAATTATAATACAAAAAGCCTTTTTGTTCAAGAGTTTTAATTTAAATATATAATTTTTTTGTGCCACAGTGACGTTGTTCCACAGCACATCTGTGGAACATTAAACAATACAAAAAAAATTATCTAAATAACATAAAATTTTTTCTTAAATTTGCGATATATTCTTAAACCTGATATAATACATAATGACGCAAGTTTTTCAGAAAGAGTGGGGTATAAATAATATGAAAGAGAAAGAAATTCAGCGTAAACTTTTTAATGATTTTACACAAGAGAAAATTCGGAAATTAGCAACAAAACCTGCTACAACAATTTCCGAGATTGCAAAAACAAACAGTATCATTGTGGATGACTCAAAGTCAGATTCAATAGTTGGTTATTTGCAATCTTGGTTCTTAGACACCTTTATCGGAGATCCGATTGAACTTCCATGGGATAAGTTTTTAGTGGAATTAACAACATGCAACAATCAGTTAATCAAAATATTCTGCTGTAAGCAGAAAAATGACTGGGTATCACTTGATATCTTCGTAAATGGATGGTTGTACATCGGAAAGATTATGTACCCAAACATCAAGTGTGATGAGGCTGACAGAACTGAATCTGGTCAGTTTATGATTTACACTCCGTTTTTAAACATTGGGAACAAAATCGATCATCAAGTTCTTCAAACTCTTATTTCCATATGCAAAGACATCTTCACATATGGTGCGATGTACGTCGTTGCCAACAAAGATGTTGAGGAAGTCTACTATGAGAAAGGACCAAAAGGTAAAGTCAAGCGAAAGCATTTTGGTGGAACAAAAAGTTCCAAAACTACCGTAAGTCGGGACAGGGTTTACGTTCCAAAGCGAGTTTATACTGTAAAGCGTCTCCCTAAAGCTGATGAGTGCATCAGGAATTACCTGCTCTCGCATTGGAAAGTTCGGGGATACACCTATACTCGTAAAGATGGCAAAGTAATAAATGTCAAAGAGCACATCGCTCGGAGGCATCTTCCAAACAAAGGCCTAACAAAGCCAGAGGGAACCGACTACGTCATACGTAAACCAAAACAGTAACTGCAAACCAGCCACCGCCAAAGGCCAGCTTCAATAGCTGGCCTTTGGCTTTTTTATTTATTTAAGTATGATTTTTTATCAAGCTTTTTAGAAATGTCTCTAAACGCTTGATGATTTTATGAAAGTAGCAAAAAACTCGGAAATAAATTTCCGAGTTTCCAAAATTTCCATAAATTATCTCTTTGAGAATTGTGGAGCTTTTCTTGCTTTTTTAAGACCGTATTTTTTTCTTTCTTTCATACGAGAATCTCTTGTTAAG
>CALXVK010000031.1 GCA_944391975.1 uncultured Clostridia bacterium | reverse complement strand
GATTGTATTGCATATTTGATTACAAAAGACAAGTCAGAAATAATTGAAAGTGCAGACAAAGAATGTATAGACCAAAATATTTTTAAATCATTGAATATCAGTATTAATAAGAAAAGTAAATGAATATTATATGGAGCAAAATTTGATTGATAATTCAAATGCAAATATATTGACTTTAGATCAACCTACTATTATAATCGAAAATGTAGATAAAGAAAATAACAATTCAATTGAAAGATAATTGATTTTCAATAAAGAAAATCGAGGTAATAATTGAAATTACTATTGGGGGCAATACTTGCTCCCCAAAATTTTAAAATATAATTTTTGGGGGCAATCTTGGGAGTAAAACGAAAAAAATAATGAAAAATAAAATAAATTAATTTAAATTATTTTTAAATAAAATGCTTGATATATAAGCATTTCATAAAATAATATAAAATATTTTAAAATAAAAAAAAGAGGCTAAATGCCTCAAAATTGGTTGCGGGGGATAGACTCGAACTATCGACCTTTGGGTTATGAGCCCAACGAGCTGCCAACTGCTCCACCCCGCGATATTTCCTATCAACATTTAAAATTATACAACCTTATCTATTGGTTTGTCAATACTTTTTTTATAAAAGTAATCAATAATCTGCAAAAGAATTAATTTTTCACTATTTTTCTTTATAATTATATTTTATTTAATATTTTAATAATTATACCAAAAATTGATAGTTTTTCTACTAGACTTTTTTTAAATTTATATATATAATATTTTAAAATTAAAGTAAAAGGGGTACCAAAGATGATAGGAAATATGATTGAAATGATACGCAAGAAAAAAAATATGACTAAAACCAAACTCTCTGAGCTCACAGGAATAAATATCGGACACTTAACACATATAGAAAAAGGTGAAAGAAATCCAAGTCATAGAGCTCTTTATTCAATTTGTAAAGCTTTAGATATTCCTTTTGAAGAATTATCACACACATATGATAAAGAATTATCTGAAGAACAAAAACAATATAACTACATAAATTATATTTCATATAATCAAGTACCTGTATTTTCATGTATAGAAGATTTTATAGATTGTCCTGCTAAATTTTCTAATGCATCTTTTGCATGTATTGTTCCTGACAATTCAATGTCTCCTATTTTAGAAAAAAACTCAACTGTTTTTATTGAAATTGCAGGATTACTTTCAAATAAAGATATTGGTCTTTTCAAAGCAGATGATAAATTTGTTATTCGTAGATTTTTATATCGAAAAAATGATATTGTATTAAGAGCTGAAGACAAATCAATTGACGATATAAAAATTTCTGAATTAAAAGATTTCAAAATAATTGGAAAAATTTATATGTAATTTTACATTCATTTTACAATTTTATTAATATTTTATTAAATAATATTAAATTATTGATATTAATGCTATTTAATTGTATAATTTTATATATTATAGAGAAAATAATATATGCTCTATATATAAGGAGAATTTTATGGAATTAGTAAAAAATATATTCTTTAATACAGATAAATTAACAGCATTTTCAAAAATTAAAATATCATATACAGGAAAATTTTTTAGTGATAATTCACAAAAAGTTTTCATACATTATGGATTTGCAAATAATTGGGAAAAAACATTTGATATAGAAATGGTAAAAACTGAATTAGGATTTCAAGCAGAAGTAGAGCTTACAGACGATTCTTCCTTTAATTTTTGTTTTTACAACGAAAATGGAGTGTGGGATAATAATAATGGTGAAAATTATAACTTTAAAATTGAACCAGCCGAATTAGATTTAATAGCTTTAGATGATGAATATTCCTTAATTTCTCCAAAAAGAATAACCAAATTTTATTTATGGAAGAAAAAAGTAAAAATTCGTTTTTACAGGGTTGTAACTTACCTTCCAAAAATAATGTCTGGAAAATACAAACGTAAAATAAATAATAATGAGTAAAAAAATTAAAAAATTTTAAAAAAGTCTTGACAAACTAAAAAAAAGAGAGTATCATATAAAAGCAGTTGCAAAACTGCTCAGACACGGGCTATTAGCTCAGGTGGTAGAGCACTTGACTTTTAATCAAGTTGTCCCGCGTTCGAGTCGCGGATAGCTCACCAAAAAAATCTGAAACTTTTCGTTTCAGATTTTTTTTATGTAATAACCAATCCTCCATTTGGAGAAATAACTTGACCAGTTGTAAATTCATCATCTACAAGCCATGCTGCACATCTTGCTATATCCTCTGGTTTACCTCTTTTATTTAAAGGAGTTTCATATTCAATTTGTTTCCATTCTTCCTCTGTTACATCTTTATTCATATCTGTATCAATAGCTCCAGGAGCAATTGAATTAATTCTTATATTAGAAGGTCCAACTTCTTTAGCTAATCCTTTTGTTAATCCATCAATACCCGCTTTAGAAGCTGAATAGTGAACTTCACATGATCCTCCTGTCAAACCATAAATTGAAGAAATATTTATGATACATCCATTCTTATTATGTATCATTATTGGCAAAGTTTCCTGAATTGTATAAAAAACTGATGTTAAATTTGTATTTATCATATTATTCCAATCTTCATCTGTTAAATCTATGAACATTTTCTCTTGAGATATTCCTGCATTATTAACTAAAATATCTATTGTTCCAAATTTTTCTAACGTAAAATTTACAAGTTTTTTTACTTCATCTCTTTTTGATACATCTGCTTTAAAAATCTCAACTTTATCTTTTAATTCATTTTTTATTTCATTAGCAATTTTATCTGAATTTTTATAATTTAAAACTACTTTAATATTTTTTTTACAAAACTCGTAGACAATAGCTTTTCCTATTCCTCTTGTTCCACCTGTTACTATAGCAATCCTTTCCAAATTTTACCTCCTATTATAAGAAATTTATTATATTATTATAAGCTTCAATTGCAAAATTATCTGTCATTCCTGATATATATATAATTATAGCTTTAGAAAATTCTTCTAATTTTGTAACATCAAATAAAACTTTATTTTTATTATTTTCTTTTCTTTCTAAATTCCAATAATTAGCTAGCCAATTTCTAAAATTAGTTATAACTCTAGGATAAATACTTAACATTTTATTCATATTTTTTAAACTTCCATCTTGATCATAACATTTTCTAAAAATGTAATACATAGTATTTATAACTAATCTAAAGTATTCTGTTGAAACATTTAATCTATCAGCAAAATATATATTTTTATAATTAAATTCTTTAATTTTATTTATCATATTAAAAGCGTCTTCTGAAAAACATAATCCATTTTCTGGACTAGAATTCATGCACAAATCTGAAATAAGATTATTAATTATAGTTGTATTATTTATTTTTTCATTTGAATTATAATCTAAAATTTCATATAATTCATCTAAATGATCATCTAACATTCTTAATCTAACAGCATCTTCAATATCTCTTCCTAAATATGCAATTTTATCTGCTATTTTTACTACACATGCTTCCCATGTATATGGATTATATTCTCCTGGAATTTTATATGAATCTAAATCAATATCTTCTTCTCTTGGTTTTAAGAAGTTTTCATCAATTTCTCCACAATGTGAAATTATACCATCTCTTACTGCATAACATAGATTCATATTTTGCTCATTTCTTAAATTATCTTCTAATAATTCAATATTATCTGCTAAATTAAGTCCATTTTTTTCATGCCAAAAAGTTTCTCCTACATCTCTTTGCAATATTTCAGATAATATCCTTTCACCTTTATGTCCAAATGGACTATGACCCATATCATGTCCTGTTGCAATAGCTTTTGTAAGTTCAGTATTTAAGCCAAGATATTTTGCAATTGTATAACTAATTGATTCAACATGAGTAACATGTTCAATTCTTGTACATATATGATCATTATGTGGAGAGAAAAAGACTTGTGTTTTGTGTTTTAATCTTTTATATGCATTACTATTAACAATTCTATTATAATCTCTTTCAAAATCACTTCTAACGTCATTAGGTCTTTTATATATATCATTAACTCTCATACATGCTTTTTCCCATTTTGGGTTATTTTCATTCATTTTTAAATCTTTAAAAGAATCTTTCATAATAACTCCTTTTTTATAATATTTATTCTTTTATATCATAAATTGCAAAAAAAATAAAGCCTAGAATTAAGGACTTTTTCCAAAACTCTAAACTTTAATATGGAGCCACTTGTCCGATTCGAACGGACGACCTACTGATTACAAGTCAGTTGCTCTACCAGCTGAGCTAAAGTGGCAAAATATTTAATTGGTGACCCATACGGGAATCTACCCGCGTCGGACAAACAATTCACCGGATTGTTTGCTTTTCCTCCTTTTCGATTCCCAATTATATAAATTGATTTAAAGAATAGAAAAGGAGAACTTTTTAATTTATTCTTTTTTTGGTGACCCCTACGGGAATCGAACCCATGTCCCCGCCGTGAAAGGGCGATGTCTTAACCGCTTGACCAAGGGGCCGTGAACAATCAACTGCTTTCTATTTTACATGCAAAAGCAATATTTGTCAATACTAAAAATAAATTTTTTTAATTTTTTTAACAAACTAAACAATAAATTTCTCACTAAAGCTTATTTTTATTTAATAAATTTAATTGACTTATATTTTTCTATAATATATAATGCTTTTAATAAACAAAAGATGAGGTGTTTCCTATGAAATGTGCTAAATGTGAAAAAAAAGAGATTTATAAAAATGGACTTTGCAAAGAGTGTTATAAAAAAACTTCTAATAAAAAAAATATAAATCCCAAAAAAATAACTGATCCAAATTATATAATAAAACATTTAGATAAAGATGAAAAAGTTATAACAAAAATGAAAACAAGCGATATAATGTATGCTTGTATTATATTTTTATTTGCAATATCAATTATTTTATTTCCAAAAACAATAGTAGAATTCTTTTGGAAAAATAATAGCTTTTATTTTCCAGTTTTAATTGCAAATATAGCAATATGTTTTATTGGAATATATTCTGCTTTATATTTTTTCTCAAGAAATTTATATATAACATCAAAAAGAATTATAGGAAGATGGGGAATATTTAATGTAAAAACTTTGAATGCCCCTTTAAGTAAAATTGAAAGTATAGATACTTTTAAAATTAAAGCTTTAGAAATATGTATTTTTGGAAATTCTTATATTTTTGATTTTATATCAAATGCTGAAAGTTTTAAAATTGATACTATTAACCAAATAAAACATATTATTGATTCTACAAATGACGAAAAAGTTCTATTAGAATTTACTCATTCTTTAAATGAAAAACTTGAAGAATATAAATTGAACGAAGAACATCCTAACATGACTTATTGCAAATGCTGTGGAGAAGCAATTTCAAAGGAAAGTAAATATTGTGTTCACTGCGGACAACCTCTTCCAGAAAATGAAAGAGATGCTGATTGGATATTAAAAGCACTATGCTTTTTAATACCGCCTTTAGGACTTTTAATTTATTTACTTAATATTGGTGAACATCCAAAATTATCTAATCAATGTTTAATATTTTCTATTTTTGGATTCTTTATTATTATTACAATATACTTATCTGTAGCAAGTATTTTATCTATAATATAAAATTTTAAAATAAAAAAACCAACTCTACAAAGTTGGCTTTTTTATTTTTATAAAACATTACTAACATATTAAGTTAATTTTATAATTGCATTTTTTAATTTTAATAAATTATTTTCTGCTTCTTTTTCTGATTTTTCTTTAACTCCCATATAGAATTTAAGTTTAGGTTCTGTTCCAGATGGTCTTATACAACACCAACCGTCATTTTCTAATTCATAATATAAAACATTAGATTCAGGTAAAGTTGTTTCTGTTTCTTTTTCTGTTTTAAAATCAATTATTTTCTTTGTTTTATAATCTCTAAATTTTAAAACTTTATAACCTGCAATTTCCTTAAATGGATTATTTCTAAATGAATCAACTAATTCCGTCATTTTTTCAGCGCCATCAGCACCTTTTAAAGTAATAGTTAATATATCTTCTTTATAATATCCATATTTTTTATAGATATTTTCCATTTGATCACATAATGTTAAACCGTGTTTTTTGTAAAAAGCTGCTGCTTCAGCTAAAAGCATTACTGCAGTAATTCCATCTTTGTCTCTACAATGTGTTCCAACTAAACATCCATAGCTTTCTTCAAAACCAAACATATAAGTATTAGAACCTGTATTTTCAAAATTTCTAATTTGTTCACCTATATATTTAAATCCTGTTAATGTTTCTATAAATTCCAAATTATACTCTTTTGCAATAGCCTGAGCTAAATTTGAAGAAACTATAGTTGTAACTAAAGCACCATTTTTTGGAATCATATTTCTTTTCTTTTTCTCAGATAAAATATATTCTGCAATTAATAATCCTGACATGTTTCCAGTAAATGGCATATATTCACCAGTTTTACTATTTTTAGCATAAACTCCCAATCTATCAGAATCAGGGTCTGTTGCTAAAACAACATCAGCATCTACTTTTTTAGCTAATTTTAAAGCTAATTTAAATGCTCTTTTATCTTCTGGGTTAGGATAATCTACAGTTGGAAAATTTCCATTTGGTAATTCTTGTTCTGGTACTACATAAACATTTTCAAATCCAAGTTCTGATAAAATTGTTTGAACACCTATGTTTCCAGCACCATGTAATGGAGTATAAACTATTTTTAAATCTTTACTCATTTCTTTTATAATATCTGGATTTAAAGATTGTTTTTTAATTTCTTTAATATATAGATTATCTAATGCTTTTCCTACTATATTATATAGTTTCTTTTTCATAGCTTCATCTAAAGACATTCTTTTCACATTAGCATAATTTGTAACTTTATTTACTTCATTTATTATACCTTTATCATGAGGTGAAACTATTTGTGCACCATCTTCCCAATATACTTTATATCCATTATATTCTGGTGGATTATGACTTGCAGTTATCATAACACCTGCAATACACTCTAATTCTCTTACTGCAAAAGACAATTGAGGTACAGTTCTTAAAGAATCAAAAATATATGTTTTAATTCCATTTGCATTAAGTGTTAATGCTGTTTCTATTGCAAATTCAGGTGACATATTTCTAGAATCATATGCAATAGCTACTCCTCTTGTTTCACCACCTTGTTTTAAAATGTAGTTTGCTAATCCTTGAGTTGCTTTAGTTACAGTATAAACATTCATCCTATTAGTACCATTACCAATTACGCCTCTCATACCAGCAGTTCCAAATTCTAGATCTTTATAAAATCTATCTTGAATTTCTGAATCATCTGCAGCAATTGATAATAATTCTTGTCTAGTTTCTTCATCAAATACAGGATTTGTACACCACTCATTATATTTCTTCATATATTCAACTTTAGCAAAGTAATCTCTGTAAAGTTTTCTTGCTGTTTCAGGGCTATCAACTCCCTCTGCATTTTTTATAGGAGCAAATTCTTCTTCTCTTTTTACTCTTAAAACAACAACATCTTCAAACATCTCATATGAATCAAATATAAATGTTTCGAATTTATATGCATTAGGTTTTTCTGCTTTTACTAATTTACCTTCTGAATCAATATAGTTTGCTTTTTTAACAGCTATATGATAAGGAAGTTTAACTTCAGATACTTTTTCTAACCCTTTAATATTATATAAATGGAATATAGCATTTGCATCTCCAAATACTAATGATCCATAATCATCTCTACGATTTGCCATTTCTTCAGAAATTTCAGTATATTCAACAACACCTACTTTTTTATTTTTTCTACAAAATACACCTACTTTTTCTTTTGGATCGGTTTTTTCTATTGATTTTACGGCACCTAAAACCTTATGAGAAATAGACATTCCCATTAGTAATGGGTCAACTGGTTTTACTAAAACATTATCAACACCATTTATAAATACCCATTCTACACCTTTTTCTTTCATCTCATCAATTATATGAGCTTTTTCTAATGATTGTAGAGTTCCACCATGACCGTTTGCTGCTTCTTTTACAAAACCTTTTTCATCAAGTAAAATCTTTCCATTCATATCAAGCATTGGTAATTCACCTTGTCTGAAGAATTTTACTTTTTCTTTTGGATATCCAAAATAATTATGTGCTTCAAAGAAAGATACAGTAGCATCATTATTTTCTCTACTTGTCATAATATACCAAGGAACTACAGTTCCATATTCTTTCCATGCTCTAATTAATGTATCACATAATGCTTCAAAAATTGATTTGTTATTCTCAGGATCAAAAATAAAAGTTCCTTTTGGACCACTGTGTCCGAAGTCTTGTTCCTTGACCTCCAGCCATTGTTACAACTGCTAGTTTTCCTTCTTTTATTGCTTCAATTCCTTTAGCTTCATATCCCTCTCTTTCACTAACAGTTAATTTAGACTTATCTGTATGTTCAATAGGTTCTATAGTAACATTTTTTAAGTCTAATGGTTTTTTTGTACTTTCATACAAATCATTCATTAAATCAAAATCGATATTTTCTAATTGATTTAATAATTTTTCTTGCTCTTCAGAATTCATCTTATCATAGAATCTTAATAAATGTTCCTGATTATACTTTTTTAATTTTTTGGTAATATTATCTAATCTGTCTCCCATCTGGTTTTATCTCCTTTCTCACTATACAGCTTTTCCGTAAGTGATTCCATGCTTTATAATTTATATACTATTTTTATAATTTAGTCAATAGAGATATGACAGACTAACATTAAATTTATATTACTTGTTTTTAGCAAATTTACTATTATTTTGTTATACCATATATAGTTCTTTTATTTCTCGAACTCCTTTTGTGCAAAGAACTTTGTCGTATTTCTTTACTATATTTTCTAAATTTTTATTAAAATCATCAATTTCAAAACAATTAACCAATGTAAATTTTGTGTGAAAATTTATAACTAAACGATTAATTTTATCTATAAAATCCTTTCTTCCTGCAACAATAACAATATCAACTTCACTATTAAATTTTTCTGAAATGTTGTTAATTTCTGTTTTCTTCCAATCTATTTCATCTAATTTTTCTTTGTTTTTCCAAAACTTTTCATTTATATTTAAAACCTTATTATAAATTTCTTGTACATCTTTTTCAAAAAATGTAGATATAGTTTTTTCCTCATTAATTTTTTCATATATGTATGGCATAATCATTGTTACTAAATGAAATTCATTTACATTAAATCCACAAATCTTATTTTCTAACATATACGTTTTTTCCTTTCTTAAATAATCTAGTCCAATTTTATATCTATATAAAAAAAACGTCAATCAAAACCGTCATCTATTTTTCGACACTATATGCATAAAAAAAATTTACATATATTTTTATTTTTTGTAAATAATATGCACAAAAGGAATTTTTGTTTTAAGGAGGATAATTTTGAAATTCTATCAAACAAAATTATTTAAATTTTTTGTAATACTTCTTTTATTTTGTGTCTATTTATTTATAACAGCAAAATCATATGCAAACTCTGTATCAACTAATCTAACTGATAATATATTTAGACTTCATATTATAGCTAATAGTGACTCAGACCAAGATCAAGAATTAAAATTAAAAGTAAGAGATTCTATTATTGAATATGTTGAAAAAATAACTTCTGATTGTCAAAATAAAGATTCAGTAATATCTATTATATCTAATCATAAAACTGATCTATATAATATAACCAACCAAGTTATAAAAGATAATGGTTATGAATATTCAATTAATATTGAAATAGGTAATTTTTATTTTCCTACTAAATATTATGGTAATATTTCTTTACCTAGCGGATATTATGATGCTCTAAAAATAGAAATAGGTAAAGCCAATCGGTCAAAATTGGTGGTGTAGTCTATTTCCACCTCTTTGTTTTACAGATATTTCAAGTGGAATTATAGATGAAGAAGCCAATGAAACCCTTAAAGACAATTTAGAAAATGAAGAATATAGCATAATTACAGATAATTCAAGCGAATATAAATTTAAATTTAAAATATTAGAATTATTCACTTAAATAAAATCCCCCATAGAAAAATGAAAAAACATCTTGTAAATATTTTTTATTTATGATATTATGCTTTTGTTTAAGGTAATTTCTACCTAAAAATATGCTTTAAAATATGGGGGTATATATTTTGGAAAAACTAGTCATAACAGGACCAACTCCATTAAAAGGTGAAGTTGTAATAAGTGGAGCAAAAAATGCAGCTGTAGCAATACTTCCAGCGACTTTATTAATTAATGGCGTTTGTACCATTGAAAATTTACCAAATATTAGCGATGTTAAATTGTATTGTAATATATTAGAAAGTTTAGGAGCAAAAATAAAATGGAATTCTCCTCATGAAATAACAGTTGATACTAGAAATTTGAATTCACATATTGCTTCTTCAGATGCAACAAGAAAATTCCGTGCATCATACTACTTAATTGGTGCTTTACTTGGAAGATGCAAAGAAGTAAAAGTTGGTATTCCAGGAGGATGTAATTTAGGAAATAGACCTATAGATCAACATATAAAAGGATTCGAAGCATTAGGTGCAAAAGTTGATGTATCAAATGGATACATAACTGCAAAAGCTAAAAGATTAGTTGGAACATCAATATACATGGATGTTGTATCAGTTGGCGCAACAATGAATATTATGCTTGCATCTGTTTTAGCTGAAGGAACTACAATAATTGATAACCCAGCTAAAGAGCCTCACATCGTTGATTTAGCAAACTTTTTAAATACTATGGGAGCAGATATACGTGGAGCAGGAACAGATACTATTAAAATAAATGGAGTTAAAGAATTAAAAGGAAATGCCACTTATTCAATAGTTCCAGATCAAATTGAAGCAGGAACATTTATGCTTGCTGCTATTGCTTCTAAAGGCGATATTAAAGTAAAAAATTGTATTACAAAACACTTAGAATCAATTATAGCTAAAATAGAAGAAATCGGTGGAAATGTTGAAGCAAATGGTGATCATTTAAGAGTATGGTATTCAAAAAGACCAACAAAAGCAAATATTAAAACTCTACCATATCCAGGATTTCCAACAGACTTACAACCTCAGATGGGTGTTGTATTAGCTCAGGCTCAAGGAACAAGTATAATAAATGAAAGTATCTGGGAGTCAAGATTTCAATATACAGATGAACTTCGTAAAATGGGAGCTCATATTACTGCACAAGGTAAAACTGCAATATTTGAAGGAGTAGAAAAATTAACAGGTGCTCCTGTAAGTGCAAGTGACTTAAGAGCAGGAGCTGCATTAATTATTGCTGGAATATCAGCAAAAGGAACAACTGAAATATACAACTTAACTCATATTGATAGAGGATATGAGAATATTGAAGAAAAGTTCAGAAAACTTGGTGCAAAAATCGAAAGAGTAAATGAAGAATAAATTTTTAGCATACTATTTTTAGTATGCTTGATTTTACCAAAAACATAAGAATAAAAACGGCGAGGAAAATATGTTAAATTTTTGTAGTTTATATAGTGGAAGCTCTGGAAACTGCTTATTTGTTGAAACAGAATCAACAAAAATTTTAGTAGATTGTGGTACAAGCTTAAAAAAAGTAGTTGAAGGTCTTTCTCAAATAGATAAAAATATTAGTGATATAGATGCAATCTTAGTCACACATGAACATTCAGATCATGTTCAAAGTCTTGGGAATGCTTCTAAAAAATACGATATTCCTGTATATGTAAATTTCGAAACACTAGAAGCTATGCCAAAACAAAAAGATAAAATTTCATTATATAATCAAAAAATAATAGAAATTGGAAAAGAATTTACAATTGGTGATTTAGCTATAAACTCTTTTTCAATACCACATGATGCAGCAAATCCATGTGGATTCAATATTTATAATAATAAATCTAAACTAACAATAGCAACAGATATAGGTCATATGGATAATAAATTATTAAATAATTTAAAAGAAAGCTCTTTTATTTTATTAGAATCAAATTATGACCCTGAAATTTTAAAATGTTCTAATTATCCATATTTATTAAAACAACGTATTTCAGGCCCAAATGGACATTTATCAAATAGTACAGCTGGTAAAACAATTTCAGAACTTATAAAAACAGATCTAAAAGAAGTTATGCTTGGACATTTAAGTAAAGAAAATAATTTTCCAGAACTTGCATATCAGACTGTTGTTGAAGAATTAGAAAAAAATAATGTTGATTTAAATGAAATAAGAGTTAGTGTTGCAAATAGATATAATCCAAGTAAGGTTATAAAAATTTCATAATTTTTATAAAAGTGTTATATATTAACACTTTTATTTTTTATCCGCATTTTTGAATATTTTTCGCAAAGAACTTAATTAATATTTTTCTGATGAAAACAAATATTAAAATAAAAAGAATAAATTTAACCATAACACTCCTTTCAAAATTATAAATTTGAATTTAATGTTGCAAGCATTTTATCATGCATTTTTAAATTTTGTCAATATTTATAAAATATTTTTATTAATTGAAAACGTGGGGACGCCAAAGCACCCCCACGCGAAAGTGTGTAACTAAATTAAAGTTTCATTAAACAAGTTTCCGTTTTTCAGCGGAACGCATGATATTTTCACAACGTTTTACTGCTTTAGCTTCTTTTCCATCCTGACGTCCTTTTGCCTCAGCCTCAGTTGTCTTTTTTCTCAGACTCTTTGAAGCAGTATTCGCGTTTTTTTTCAGCGTCTTGTTTTTACGCCTGGTGTCTTTCCGGCGAGAGCTCCTCTTTGTTCTGTCTTTCATAGCACACTCGCTATCATAACTCCCCTGCGTATTTTCCCCCTGTAAACTGCCATTCAGATATGCAGCCATGTCTTTTTCATACTGCAATTTGGCCTGTTTTTCTGCTGCTTTTTTCTGAGCATTATACTCCGCCCAGCAATGCTCTTCTTCCTGAGCAATACGATCAACGTCGCATTCAGTTACCTGATTCCGAATTCTATCTTCTGTCATATCCGGAACCTCCTTTCATATATTTTGTTACTTTCGTAACAATATTAATATTATATGCTCTTTTGGACTTAAAATCAACTAAAACAATCAATTTTATATATTTTTTTCTACAAATTGAATTTTTCCTATAATTATACCTCTACATTATTCCTATATTATAAGCTGTTACTGAAGCTAATATTCCAACAAAATCACCTAAAAGACCAATTATAATTACTGATTTAATATCTTTCACTTTAACTTTGGATGAATAAATTGAAGCAACATAAATTGTTGTTTCAGTTGACCCCATAATACATGAAGTAATTAAACCTATACTTGAATCTGTACCATATTCACTCATAATTGTAGTTGCAATTGCTGTAGTTGTACTTCCAGAAATAGGTCTTAAAATTATAAGAGGAGCTAATACTTCACTTATATTAAAAAAATTTAATATTGGAGCAATTATTTTAGAAATAATATTAATAACTCCTGATGAATTCAACATTCCAACAGCAACTATAAGAGCAAGTAATGTTGGAAAAAGTTCTATAACCATTTTTTGTCCTTCAATAACTCCATCTAAAAATAAACTAAAGATATTTTTCTTTTCTTTAATTCCAAATAAAACTACTATTAAAATAAAAATCAATACAGCACTTTTACTAAAAAAATCAATAAATTTCATTTTATCCTTCTTTTCTAAATTTAAAATATATCTTACATATGCATACAATAAATAAAAATGTAATTATACTTGCAAACCACACTCCAACTATTATTCCAGATGGATTTTTTGAACCTAATCCCATTCGAATAGAAATAATTGTTGTAGGAATTAGTTGAATAGAAGCAGTATTAATAAGTATAAAAAGCATCATATTATTTGATAATTTCTTTTTATTTATATTACTTTCTTGTAATCCTTCAATAGCTTTAAGTCCACAAGGTGTTGCTGCATTTCCAAGACCTATTATATTAGAAGTCATATTCATTGAAATATCTTTATAAACTTCTGTATCTTTTTTTAAATCTGGAAAAAGACTTTTTATTAATGGAGATAAAAGTTTTTGTATTTTATTTATTAAAGTAGTATTTTTTACTATATTCATAATACCACTCCAAAAACACATACTTCCAAATAAAGTTATAACTAATTCAATAGTATCTGTTATAGATGAAAATATTGAATTATTTACTTCTTCATATGTACCATTTAAAAATCCAAAGGCTATCGCTATAACAATAAAAAAACACCATATTTTATTTATCATAATTTTTAATCTCTTTCTTCATTAAAATTTATAATAAATTATATGATGTTAATTATTTTAATATTTTAATATTTTAAAAATAATTATTTTTCCAAAAAATATTGATAAATTGTATTCTTGTCTACTTTTCTATCTTTAGCAATCTTTTTTATTATCTCTTTTTTGGACAATCCGCTTTTTTGATAGAATTCATAATGTTCTTCTAATGACAATTTATTTAATTTTTCAATTTCATAGCTATCTTTTGATTTATTACTCCCTTGAACAATAATAACAAATTCACCTTTATAATCCACAATTTGTTCCAAAGTTGTGGAAATCTTAGCTCTAATAAATTCTTCATGAATTTTTGTAAGCTCTCTTGCTAGCACTATTTCTCTATCTCCTAAAATTTCTAGCATTACTTCTAATGTATTTTTCATTTTATGAGGCGCTTCATAGAATATCAGTGTTTTTGTCTCATACTTAATTTCATTTAATTTATCTTTTTTATCTTTATTGTTAGCGGATAGAAATCCTAAAAACATAAATTCTTTCGTATTAAAACCTGAGCATATTAAAGCATTAACAAAAGCCACACATCCTGGAATAGGAATAATTTCAATCTCACTTTCTATAGCTTCTTTTATAATTTCTTCACCTGGATCTGAAATTCCTGGTGTTCCAGCATCTGAAACTAAAGCTATATTTTTTCCATCCAATAACTTTTGAATTAATATTGGACTTTTTTTCTTTTCAGTTTGTTTATAATAACTAATTAAAGGCTTACTTATTTCAAAATGATTTAATAATCCTAAAGTATGCCTTGTATCTTCTGCAGCAATTAAATCAACTTCTTTTAAAACTTTTAAAGCTCTTAATGTTATATCTTCTAAATTTCCAATAGGTGTTGCCACCAAATACAATTTACCAGACATTTTTTCTCCTTACTTAAAATTTACTTTCCATATATATTTAATAATTCTTTTGTATATGTTCCATTTTCATTGTATATAATTAAGTTTTTCTCAACTTTTAAAAATTCTTTGGCATTTTTTATACCTTTTATTAATACAAGACTTGGTTTACTTGATACTTTAGGACAAACAAATTTAATTACTTTAGGTTCAATTTTATATTTTCTCATAATATATAAAATATCAACCAATCTTTCTGGTCTATGAACCATAAAAAAAACACCCTTATCTTTTAATACTTTATAAGACTTCTGTATAATATCTTCTAAAGTACATTCTACTTCATGCCTTGAAATTAAATTTTTTTCATCTTCACTTTTAAGCCCAGTATTATTTTTTTGATAAGGTGGATTTGTTACAATAACATCAAAAAAATTATTTTGAAAATATTTTTCAATATTTTTTATATTATCATTTATAATTTCTATTTTATTTTCCAAATTATTCAAAATAACACTTCTTCTAGCCATATCAGCAACATCTTTCTGAACTTCAATTCCAATAATCTTTTTTGACTTTGTTTTTTCAGAAAGTAAAATACTAATAATTCCTGAACCTGAACCAATATCTAAAACAATGCTTTCATTTTTTATTTTCTTTGAAAAATCAGTAAGTAAAATACTATCAATTCCAAATTTAAAACCATCATTATTTTGAATTATTTTTAAATTATTAAATTCTAAATCATCAATAGTCTCATTTATTTTTAAATCTATTTTCTCCACCTACTTTATATAAAAATATTTTTTATTATACTCCCATATAAAAAATCTGTCAAACAATTAAAAAGCCTTGATTTTTTCAAGGCAACTTATTCTTTACGAGTGAATTCACTCATTAAATTAATTCCATCAGATTCAAATCCACTTACTTCTTCCCCATTTATTAAAAACTTTACAGAATCAACTTCTTTTAACTCAGTAAGTGTATTTACAATCGTATAAATCATATTACTTTTTTGAATACTATCTTGAGGAGCATTATCTACAAATTCTTGTGACAAATCAATTGTTAAACAATTTCCAGATAAATTAGTATTTAGTACTTTTGTATTTTCTGGTATTATTGAACTTAATGAAGAATCTTTTGGCCCTTCTATAAGTAAATTAATTAAAGTATTATATGGTTCTAACAATAATTCCTTTGAATCCATAAGTCTACCTTCACTTTCAATACTGCCAGTTTCAGAATTAACAAAATATAATGTCACAATAGTTGTTCTAAGTTCCTCATCAGATATTTCAACTTCTGGAGTAATCTCATTAATTTCATTTTCTACTTCTTCATTAAAAAAAACATTTATAACTACTAAATAAGTAATTATTCCCAAAATAAGAACTATTAAAATTCCTAATATAACCTTTTTTTGCATAGCTTTTCCTCCTTTTACTTCAATGATATGCTTTTAAACTTTAATTTAGACTAGACATTTTTAAAAAACTATTGTAGACCGATACTTTTTGGCACACTTGTGTCCAATTGATATCGGATTTCTCCGTTTTTGTCAAATTTTGTCGAATTTGGGTAATTAAGTAATTGACAAAACAGTTCAAACATTATATATTATTATAGAATTAAAATAGGAAAACAAATCTTCTATATTTAATTATTATATATATTTAAAATTATATAAATAAAACTTTTAATAAACAATTAATTAATATGAAATAAAATAATTTTAAATAAATAAAATATTATTATTCAAATACTCTATTTGAATTAATAGGAGGAAATTAAATGAAAGAAAACTTACTTTACGTAGGTCTTGATGTTGGTTCAACAACAATAAAAATTGTTGTAATGAATGAAAACCAAGAAATAATTTATACCAATTATCAACGTCATTTTTCAGATACTAAAAATACAATGTATCAAATCTTACATAAATTATTAGATGACTATAAAGACTATAATTTTAAAATTGCTCTTACAGGTTCAGGTGCATTAGAAATTTCTAAACTATTAAATATTCCTTTTATTCAAGAAGTTATTTCTTGTAAAAAAGCAGTTGAAACATACATACCTCAAACTGATGTTGTAATAGAACTTGGTGGAGAAGATGCAAAAATAATTTATTTTGATAAATTTATAGAACAACGTATGAATGGAACTTGTGCCGGTGGAACTGGTGCATTTTTAGACCAAATGGCATCACTTCTAAATACTGATACAGCAGGCTTAAATGAATATGCTAAAAATCATATGACAATATATCCAATTGCCTCTCGTTGTGGTGTTTTTGCAAAAACTGATATTCAACCTCTATTAAATGAAGGAGCAGCAAAAGAAGACATCTCAGCATCAATATTTCAAGCTG
>CALXVK010000030.1 GCA_944391975.1 uncultured Clostridia bacterium | reverse complement strand
AAATGAAGAAATCATTTTAGAAGTTTACGTTATGGAAGAGGTAAAATAATTCGTGAAAAAATTGCGGAGCAATTTTTACTCGAAACTTCCGCTTGCGGCAAATATATTTTTTAAATTGTCGAAATTCCAACATCGAAGAAAATGTAATTTTGTAAACTTTGAAGTATAAAAATTTACAAAATAACATTTTCTAGCTTGTCGGTCCCCACACGAGTTTCGCTATCAATTTAAAAATACATATTTACCTTGCGCTACTTGCGCTACTATATTAAAAAGATTTTAAGTTGGTAAAATAAAGTTACATTATAGAATAAGAAAGGAAAAATTATGTCAGATAGTAATAGAATGAATCGTGTTGATGAAGAGCTAAAAAAAGCTATTAGTCAAATTATATCTCAAGAATTACATGATCCTAAGCTTACAGGACTTATTAGTGTTACAAGTGTAAAAACAACACCAGATTTGCGTTATGCAAGAGTTTTTGTAAGTATGATAGGTTGTAAGAGCCAAAAAGAAAATTTAGCAATATTAAAAAAATCTAGTGGATATATTAGAAGTTTAGTAGCCAAAGAGGTTAATTTGAGAATAACTCCAGAATTAGTTTTTGAATTTGACGAAAGTATTGAATATCGGTTCAAAAATTGATAGAATTTTAAAAGATATTAATAAAAAATAATTGAATATGTATTGTGAAACCGTTTCCTTAGGGTTATATATTTTTTTATAGGCAAAATCCCAACATCGTAGAAAGTGTAATTTTTACGAACTTTAAGGGTTTAAAGCCCGAAAAAATAACACTTTCTACCTAGCCGGTCCCCACACAAGTTTTGCTTCTATAAAAAAATATATAACCCTAAGAAAGCTACTATAGTGTTTTAAAATATAATTAATTTTTTATTTATTAAAAAATCTAAAAGGAGGGTCTTATGACTTTAGATGAAATTTTAAAAGAAATTAATAAGGCTGAAACTTTTGTTATTTTAGCTCATGAAAATCCAGATGGTGATGCAATAGGCAGTTGTCTTGGAATGTGTACATTTTTAAAAGAACTTGGAAAAAGTGATATAGATGTTCTATTTAAAGATTTTCCGGAAACTTTTAAATTTTTACCAAATTTTGAAATGATAAAATCTGAACCTAGTTATGAAAAATATGATATGGCAATAGTTTTAGATTGCCCAAATACTGATAGAGTAGGGAAAGAGTATAGAAAATTTATAGAAAATGCAAAAGTTAGAGTACAATTTGATCATCACTTAAGAAATTCTATGTTTGGAGATTATAATGTTGTAAATCCAGTTGCTCCTGCATGCGCACAAATTTTAGTATCAAGTTTAGAATATTTGAAAATTGATATAAGTAAAGATGTTGCTACATGTTTGTTAGCAGGAATAATTACTGATACAGGTGGCTTTAGATTTAATAGTACTACAACAGAAACTTTTGAATTTGCAGCTTGGTGTTTAAGTAAAGGAATAAATGTATCTAAAATATATAAAGAAGCTATGATGACAAAAACAAAATCACAATTTAATGCTGAAAAATTAGCATTAGATAGATTGCAATTTTTTGATGATGATAGAATTACTTTTACATATATAACTAAAAAAGACATAGAAGAACTTGGAATTAAAGCTGGAGAATTAGAGGGAATTGCTGGAATAGGAGTTACAATAGAAAATGTTGAAGTAGCAATTTTTGCACGTGAAAAAGACGATGGTTTTAAAATTTCATTTCGCTCAAATAATATAGATGTGGCAGATATATGTATGTTATTTGGAGGCGGAGGTCACAAATTAGCAGCTGGTTGTCAAATAGATAGCAATATAGAAGAAGTAAGAAAAGCAGTTGTTAGTGAAACTATGAAACATTTAAAATAAGTAGGAATTAAATATGAATGGATTAATTATAATAAATAAACCTGCTGGATATACATCTCAGCAGGTTGTTTCAAAAGTAAAGAAAATATTAAATATAAAAAAAGCTGGACATATTGGAACATTAGACCCATTAGCAACAGGAGTATTTCCAGTTCTTTTAGGAGATGCTACTAAAATTTCAAAATATTTAATGGAACATAATAAAACTTATATTGCAGAAATTAAATTACGGAGAAAAAAGAACAACTGGAGATTTAGAGGGTGAAATAATATCAAAATCTGATAAAAAGATTGAAGATAATAAAAAAGTAGAAGAAATTTTAAATAGCTTTTTAGGAGAACAAGTTCAAATTCCACCTAAATATTCAGCAATAAAAATAGGTGGAAAAAAGCTTTATGAATATGCAAGAGCAGGTGAAAATATTAAAATTCCAGAAAGAAAAATCATAATTTATAATATAAAATTATTAAATTTTGATATTGAAAATCAAATAATAAAGTTTGAAGTAAATTGTTCAAAAGGAACATATATTAGGACTTTATGTGAAGATATTGCTGAAAAACTAGAAACTGTTCGGCTTTATGAAATCTTTAATAAGAACAGAAGTAGAAAAATTTGAATTAGAAGAAGCAATTACTTTAGAAGATTTAGAAAAAAGCAAAGAAAAAATAAAGATAATTTCTGTGCAAGAAATTTTTAAGAATTTAAAGAATATAAATTTAAATTCGAGAAAAAAAGAATTATTTTTAAATGGAGTACAACTTACATTTGATTTACAAGATGGGATATATAATATATATTCAAAAGATAATAAATATATAGGTTTAGGAATAGTAAAAGATAAGTTATTAAAAAGAGATGTGGTAATTTAAAAATAACATCATATATGTTTTTTTTATTTTTCTCTTTACAAAATTTAGTCATACTGATATAATAGGAAAAACTTAAAAAGGAGAAAAAGAATGAAACATTTAATTGATATTAAAGATCTATCAGTAGAAGAAATTGACGAATTAATTAAAGTAGCTAAAGATATTATTAATCACAAAAAAGAGTATTCTCATAAGTGTGATGATAAAACTTTAGCTACTTTATTTTTTGAGCCAAGTACTAGAACAAGGCTTAGTTTTGAAGCAGCAATGCTTGAACTAGGAGGAAGAACATTAGGTTTTTCAGAAGCTGCATCAAGTTCTGCATCAAAAGGCGAATCAGTATCAGATACTATTAGAGTTGTAGGGTGCTATAGTGATATTATTGCAATGCGTCATCCTAAAGAAGGAGCTCCGCTTGTAGCTTCTATGAAATCTACAGTTCCAATTATAAATGCCGGTGATGGAGGACACAATCATCCAACACAAACATTAACAGATTTATTAACAATTGATCGTGAAAAAGGAAGATTAGACAATTTAACTATTGGTTTGTGCGGAGATCTAAAATTTGGAAGGACAGTGCATTCTTTAATAACAGCAATGTCTAGATATAAAAATATTAAATTAGTATTAATTTCACCAAAAGAATTGGAAATACCGGAATACGTAAAAAAAGATATAATAGAAAAAAATAATATGCAATATGTTGAAACTACAGATATAGAAGAATATATGGGAGAATTAGATATTCTTTATATGACAAGAGTACAAAAAGAAAGATTCTTTAATGAAGAGGATTATGTAAGATTAAAAGATTATTATATTTTAAATAGAGAAAAATTAGAAAAAGCTAAAAAAGATTTATCTATTTTGCATCCACTTCCAAGAGTAAATGAGATTTCAACAGATGTTGATGATGACCCTAGAGCTTGTTATTTTAAACAAGCTTTAAATGGAAAATATATAAGAATGGCATTAATTTTAAAATTACTTGAAATAAAATAATTTTAATCAATGTTAAATAAAAATATGAAATAAGGGGTAGTAAAATGAATATTGATAGTATAAAAAATGGTTATGTAATTGATCATATTGAAGCTGGAAAAGGTATGGAAATATATGAGCTTTTAAATTTAAATGAACTTGATTGTCAAGTTGCAATAATTACAAACGCTAAGAGTAAAAAAACAGGAGTAAAAGATATTATAAAAATAGATAGAAATATAGATTTGGATTTTGATAAATTAGGTTTTATTGATCCGGGAGTTACTGTAAATGTAGTAAAAGATGATAAAATTATAGAAAAGAAAAAATTATCACTTCCAGAAAAAATAGTAAATGTTGCAAAATGTAAAAATCCAAGATGTATAACATCTGTTGAAAGAGAGTTAGATCAAATATTTATATTAACAGATAAGGAAAAAAATGTTTATAGATGTAAATATTGTGAAATGAGTTTAAAATAGCATGAAATATATGGACACTCTTAAAATTTCACTTTCAAAAAAGAAAAGAGAGGATTTTCCAATTTTGGAGTCCTCTCTTTTTTTCTTTAAACTAGCAACATCCGCCTCTGCCATTTCCATTGCCACAACAACAGAATAAAACGATTAATATAAGAATAATCCAAAGGCAGTCATTGTCAAATAAGCCACATCCACATCCTCTATTTTCTGGCATTATTTTTTCCCTCCTTTTAAGTAATTTTTATTTGTAATCATTAGTATGTTATATAGTATTCAAAAATAAAAAATGTGTTACAGCAGTATTTACAAAAAATATTATTAATAATATAATAAAGTTAATATTTATAAAAATGAATGGAAAGTAATAGTTATGAATGTAAAAGAAATGGAAGAGAATGGAACAATAGATTATTATTTAGAATTAAAAAAATATATAAGTCAATTTATTAATAGAAATTATCCATTATCACAAGATGATTTAAGATCAATTGTAAATAATAATTTAAGTGATAATGTAAAAAAGAGAAATCAGGTAGCTGCTATTTTAAATGATTCTATGGAAGAATGTTTGAATAAATTAGCACAAAGAAATGCCCAAATGATTAATAATGCAAATAGTGGTAAAGTAACTCCATTTTCTGTACAAGATTTTGAACAAGAGATTTTTGGAATAAAACAAGAAATGATGGAAAAATTGTGGGATGCAGAGCATCCAAAGGATATAGAAAAAACAGATGAATTAGAAAGATAAATTCACATTATTATACTGTTGAATTTAATTATGCAGAATCTGGACTAATTGACGAAATAATAATTAATTATTAATAATATTGCTCTAAAATAAATAACGTGTTAAAATACTATGTATAATAACCAAGAAAGGGGTATTATATGAAGAGCATTAGAGAACAGATTGAAGCAGGTCATATTGAATGTATGAGATGTATTAATGACTTTATTCGGTTTGGAGGACAATTTGCCCCAGAAGTGTGTAAATGTTGCAATCATGGTAGAATGTTACATGAATTAGAAGTCCAATCAAGTAACTCAGAAAAAGAGTGGGGAGCTTGTGACTGGAATTCTATAAAATATAGTGACTTTTACAGAGGCTGAAATGAAAATGCTCAAAGCAACTCTTTAGTACTGACTAAGGAGCTAATTTTTTATAAAAAAGTCGCGTTTTTGCATAGTGTTATATAGTATTTGAAATTTTAAAATGTGTTACATATAAAGTTTGTAAAAAATATTTACAAATTTAACTATTAGTAATATAATAACAAAAATAAAAGGAGGGTAAATTAAAAAATGAAGAAAAAGATTTTGGCCATAGGATTAATAATATTATTATGTTTAACTTTAGTTTTATTTACTGGATGTGGAGATTCAGATGAAGAAGAAAGTACAGAAAATACATCTTCTATAAGTGAAAATAGTGATGAAAATGAGTTTGAGACAGAAAATGAAAGTATTGAAAATGATGAGGAAAATTTAAATTCAACAGAAATTGAAAGATTTAATGAACAATTCGAAGAATATGCTGGAGATTCACAAAGAGGAAGTTCTGTAACAAGATTAGTATCTATGTTAGTAAGTAATGCTACTACAAATGAAGGCAACTCTGAATTTTTACCAACAGTTGAATTTGGAGATACAACAATTTCAGGCGGAGAAAATGCTGTAGATGATAGTGAACAATATGTTGCAGATTTAACAAGCTTAAGAACAGAAGTAATGTCTACAAGAACTTATTTAGTTACAGTTGAATATTCAGAAGATGATATAATAAATAAAATAGTAATTGAAGAAAATTAATTTATAAATAAATGTGTTAGTTAAAAAAATTTAATTATAATATAAAGGCATATAATTTTACATAAAATTATATGCCTTTATTTATAAAAGTGCATTTTTTGCTTGACATTTGGGGAAAATAATAGTATTATTATAATTGCGTTGAAGATGAAAGCAAGTTTTATAAAAATTATTTAAAAGAGAAGAAATGTCGTGGCTGAAAGCATTTCAAATAATTAAATTTGTGAAACACATCTGAGCTATATGTTAATAAAAAGAGGAAAGCAAAATATTATAAAATAGATTTGTTTTCAATTAGGGTGGTACCGCGGAAGATAGATTTCGTCCCTGTAGTATATATATTATACTACAGGGCTTTTTAGTTTGTTCATTAAAAAAACAGCAATATGCACATTTTTATTGTATTAGAAATAATAAGACGTGCTTTTTTATGATTGAAGAATTGATGAAAAAAATATATTGTTTTGATGAAAAGTAGTATAATGTGAATTTTTACGACAGAGAAATCTCATGAGGCGTACATGGAGTACGTCGATTGAGTTCCGATAGAGTAAAAATTTGCAGGATGCTGATTTCCATCGAAACTAGGAGGAGAGAATATGAAAGATAACATTTACAGAACCTATAATTGCTCAGAAATTAGAGAAGAAAATGTTGGAGAAGAGATTAAATTAGCAGGTTGGGTTGATACAATTAGAGATTTAGGAGGCGTTTTGTTTATTGATCTTAGAGATCAATATGGAATAACTCAAGTTGTAGTATCTGGAAATGAATCTAAGACTGATTTTGCAGCTAGAATTCCACTTGAATCAACAGTTTCTGTATCTGGAAAAGTAAGATTAAGAGATGAAGAAACAGTTAATAAAGCAATAGAAACAGGAACAGTAGAAGTTTTTGCAGATAAAATAGAAATTTTAGGAAAAAGAACAAAACCACTTCCTTTTGAAATTTCTAATAATAGAGCAGTTAGAGAAGATTTAAGATTAGAATATAGATTTTTGGATTTAAGATCTAAAAAGCAATTAGAAAATTTAAAATTAAGAGCGAAATTAATTCAATATTTAAGAAATCAAATGATAGATTTAGGCTTTTTAGAAGTTCAAACACCAATACTTACAAGTTCATCTCCAGAAGGAGCAAGAGATTACCTAGTTCCTAGTAGAATGTATCCAGGAAAATTTTATGCACTTCCACAAGCTCCACAACAATTTAAACAATTGCTTATGGTATCAGGAATTGATAAGTATTTTCAAATAGCACCATGTTTTAGAGATGAAGATGCAAGAGCTGATAGGTCTCCAGGCGAATTTTATCAATTAGATATGGAAATGGCTTTTGCTACTCAAGAAGATGTATTTGAAGTTATGGAAAAAGTTATGTATAACACATTTAAAGAATTTTCAGATAAGAAAATTAATAAAGAGTTCCCAAGAATTCCATATAAAGAAGCAATGTTTAAATATGGATCAGATACGCCAGATTTGAGAAATCCATTAGTAATTAAAGATGTAACTAATATTTTTGAAAAATTGGATATAAAAGTTTTTAATGGAAAAATCGTAAGAACAATAACTCTTCCAAATGGAGGAGAGCAAACAAGAAGTTTTTATGATGAGATGACTGATTTTGCTATAAATGAATGCAAAGCAAAAGGTCTAGCTTGGCTTAAAGTAGGAGAGGATAGAAGTCTTCAAGGCCCTATTGCAAAATTAATTCCAGATGAGTCAAGAGAGGCTTTACTTACTCAAACTGATACAAAACCAGGTGATAGTATATTCTTTATTGCTGAACATGAAGGAATAGTTGAAAAATTAGCTGGAGAAATTAGAAAAGAATTAGGAATTAAAGCAAAATTAATAGATGAAAATGAGTTTAAATTCTGCTGGATAGTAGATTTTCCAATGTATGAAATTGCTGATAATGGAAAATTAACTTTCTGTCATAATCCATTTTCTATGCCACAAGGTGGATTAAAAGCATTAGAAGAAAAAGAACCATTAGATATTTTAGCATATCAATATGATATAGTTTGTAATGGAGTTGAGCTTTCTTCAGGGGCTGTTAGAAACCATGATCCAGAAATAATGATAAAAGCTTTTGAAATTGCAAATTATACAGAAGAGGAAATAAAAAGAAAATTTGATGCGTTATATAATGCTTTTCATTATGGAGCTCCACCTCATGCAGGAATTGCACCAGGAGTTGATAGAATGCTTATGCTTCTAAGTGAAGAAGAATCAATTAGAGAAGTTATAGCATTTCCAATGAACAGCAAAGCTCAAGATTTACTAATGAAAGCACCTGGAATTGTATCTCAAAGACAATTGGATGAAGTTCATATAAAAATAATTGATAAAAAATAGTAAAAAAAATAATATTTTACGAAAATAAAGCATATATATTATAGAGGTGATATATATGCTTTATTTTGATTTAGCTATTTATAAGGAAGAGTTATTAACAGATAGAGAAAAAAGTTTTCCTAAATTTTTTCAAAATATTATTTATAATTTTAGAAAAATTACAGGACAAGTTTTAAAATTAAAAATTAATGATAAAAAATTAATTGTTCTTCCAAAAATAAATAGAAGAATTTTAAGAAAAGTTGATAAAATATTAAAAGTTGATGTTACAAAAAATGTGTGTATTTCAGATGAATTAAAGATAAAAGAAAATTTTGTTAGGTTTTTAAATGAAAAAAATATAAATATTTTAAACGGAAGATGGCTTTTTAAATATCTTGCTACAGATATTATTGATTTTCTATGTGTTCAATTAGGAATACGCTCTGAGACTCAAGAAATATCAATACTAACAAATGAAATGAACTTACTTATTTATGAAACTATAAAGAAATTATCAGAAAAAGTAAAAAATATTAATATCTTAACTAAAAATCCAAATTTATTTAAAAAATTAGAAGAGGATATTTATGAAGAAAATGGGATGATATTAAGAGTTACAGATGATCTTAAAAGAGCAACTTCTAAGTCTAATATAATTTTAAATTTGAATTTTGTTCAGGAATATTTAGATAAAGTATATTTTAGTAGGAATTCTATAATAGTAAATTTTGAAGAAAAATTAAAAATAAATCAAAAAAGTTTTAATGGTAGAGTTATTAATTTTTATCATATAAATCTTCCAAAAAAATTTTTAAATAATCAGGAGAGATTTTCAAGATTTGATACTACTATTTTATATGAAAGTTATATTTATAAAAAAACAGTGCCTAAAAATATTTGGAATGAAATTGAATTAGATAAAATAAAAATTGACAGTTTAGAAGGTATTAAACGGAATTATAAGATTTCCAAAAATAACTCAATATCAGAAAAACCAAAAGAAATTAATTATATAGGAGAAAATCTGACTTTTTTCTTTATAAGACTTGACAAATCAAAAAAAAAATCTTATTATATTACATGATAAAAAAAGTATATGTTTGCATTACAAAAATCTTAGAGATTTTTGTGATGCATAAATTTTTGTGTCTTGGAGCAGTGAGTGTTCCAAGATAAGCACATTTTAGGAAGGAGCATGATAAAAATGGGCGAAAAAGAAATCTTATTAACACAAGAAGGTTATAATAATCTTGAAAAAGAATTAGAGGAATTAAAAACAGTAAAAAGATATGAAATATCAGAAAGAATCAAAGTTGCACTTGGATTTGGTGATTTATCAGAAAATTCAGAGTATGATGAAGCAAAAAATGCACAAGCTGCAAATGAAAATAAAATTGCAGAACTAGAAGCAAAATTAAGATATGCTAAAATTATAGATGAATCAGAAATTGATACAAAAACAGTTCAAGTAGGAAATACGGTTACTGTTTTAGATATGGATTTTGATGAAGAAGTTGAATATAATATAGTAGGTACAACTGAAGTAGATTTAGCTCAAAATAAAATCTCAAATGAATCTCCAATAGCAAAAGCTTTAATTGGAAGAAAAGTAAAAGATGTTGTAGATGTTGAAGCACCATCTGGAATTATTAAAATGAAAATTCTAAAAATTTCAAAATAGATTTTATGAACTTTAAGAATTGTTCTTAAAGTTCATTTTTTGTGGATTATTTTAAATTTGTTAAATTTTTATCAAGCTTTTTGAAAGTATTCCTAAAAGTATGACTTAATTTTTTTGTCAAAAACTGTTGATTTTAGAATTAAAATGTTGTAAAATGTTTTTTAGAATTTAGTTTGATAGGAGATAAAAATGAAAGCAAATATTTTTGAATCAAATACAATATTTAAAAAAGCAAAATATAGATTTGCTGTTTCATTTTTATTTGAATTAAAAGTTTTAAATAGAGAACATTAATTTCTAATTTTTGTTCTCTATTTTTTCATTTGTAAAAGTTTTGAACATGGGATGGTTCTTTTGTTCCAAAATAAAAATAGGAGGATGTAAAATTGAAGGGATATTTAGTATTAGAAAATGGCGAAATTTTTGAAGGGGAAAGATTTGGTACAAATAAAAATACAGTTTGTGAAGTTGTTTTTAATACAGCAATGGCTGGATATATTGAAACATTTACAGATCCTTCATATGCTGGTCAAGGTATAGTTATGACATATCCATTAATTGGAAATTATGGGGTTATTCCTGAAGATGAGGAATCAGATAGAATTTGGGCTAAAGCAATCTTTATTCATGATTTAGCACAATATGAAAATAATTTTAGAACAACCAAAAATTTAGATAGCTTTTTAAAAGAAAATGGAGTTCCAGGCTTATTTGGAATAAATACAAGGAAGTTAACAAAAATTTTAAGAGATTATGGAACTATGAGAGGAGCAGTTGTTTCTGATATTAACCAATTAGAAGAATTAATAGAATACATAAAAAAATATAAGGTGGAAAATGTTGTAGAAAAAGTTACATCAGAAAAAGCGATAACTTATGGAAGTACAAAACCAAAACAAATAGCGCTTTTAGATTTAGGTGCAAAACATAATATAATAAATTCTCTTTTAAAAAGAGGAGTAGGAGTTACTGTATATCCTGCAGATACTTCATATGAACAAATCTTAGCTAGAAGACCAGATGGAATTATGTTATCTAACGGACCTGGTAATCCAGAAGATTGTGTAGAGCAAATAAAAACAATTCAAAAATTATATAAAACTAATATTCCAATTCTTGGAATATGCTTAGGACATCAACTTATGGCTTTGGCTACAGGTGCAAAAACAGGAAAGCTAAAATATGGCCATAGAGGGGCAAATCATCCTGTTAAAGATTTAGATACAAATCATGTATATATTACTTCTCAAAATCATGGATATTATGTTTTAGAAGATAGTATAGATCCTGATATTGCAGAAGTTTCACATATTAATCTAAATGATGGAACTGTTGAAGGAATAAGATATAAAAATAAAAAGATTTTTACTGTTCAATTTCATCCAGAGGCTTGTCCTGGACCTGAAGATACAGCATATATTTTTGATGAATTTATAAGAGTTGTTAATGAAGGAATGTAATCAAAGATATTAAAAATATAATTGTAGTTAATAAATGGAGGTCGAAATGAGAAATAAAAAGATAAAAAAAGTTTTAGTAATAGGCTCAGGTCCTATCATAATAGGTCAAGCTGCAGAATTTGATTATGCTGGGACACAAGCTTGCAGAGAACTAAAAAAAGAAGGACTAGAAGTTGTTTTAATAAATTCAAACCCAGCAACAATTATGACAGATAAAAATATGGCAGATAAAATTTATATTGAACCTTTAACTGTTAAAACAGTTGAAAAAGTAATTGAAAAAGAAAAACCAGATAGTATACTTCCAAATTTAGGAGGACAAACAGGACTTAATTTAGCAATGGAACTTGCTGAAAATGGATTTTTAGAGAAACATAATGTAAGACTTCTTGGAACATCTCCTGAAGGAATTAGAAATGCTGAAGATAGACAATGTTTTAAAGATATGATGGAAAAAATAGGAGAGCCATGTGTTGCAAGTAAAGTTGTTCATAATGTTCAAGATGCAGTTGATTTTGCAAAAGAAATTGGATTACCTGTTATTATTAGACCTGCATATACTCTAGGCGGAACCGGAGGAGGAATTGCTTATACAATGAATGAACTAGAAGAAATAGCGGCAAGTGGTATTAGAATGTCTAGAGTTGATGAAATTTTAGTAGAAAAATGTATTTCTGGCTGGAAAGAAATAGAATATGAAGTAATGAGAGATAGCAATGGTAATTGTATAACAATTTGTAACATGGAAAATATCGATCCAGTTGGAATTCATACAGGAGATAGTATTGTTGTTGCTCCTTCTCAAACATTATCTAATAAAGAATATCAAATGTTAAGAACGTCAAGCATAAAAATTATTTCAAGTTTAAGGATTGAAGGAGGATGTAATGTACAATTTGCATTAAATCCAAATAGTTTTGAATATGCTGTTATAGAAGTAAATCCAAGAGTTAGTCGTTCTTCAGCTTTAGCTTCAAAAGCAACTGGTTATCCAATTGCCAAAGTAGCAACAAAAATAGCACTTCGGATATACTTTAGATGAGATAAAAAATGAAGTTACAGGAAAAACTTATGCATGTTTTGAACCAGTTCTAGATTATGTTGCACTAAAAATACCAAAATGGCCATTTAAGAAATTCTTAACAGCAGATAAAGAATTAGGTACTCAGATGAAAGCAACAGGAGAAGTTATGGCTATCGCAACTTCTTTAGAAGCAGCAATAATGAAAGCAGTTCGCTCTCTTGAAGAAAATGTAGATTCTTTAAGTTTACCAACACTAAAAGATCTTAATAAAGAGGAAGTTTTTGAAAGACTTCACATTAAAGATAATGAAAGAATTTTTGTTATAGCTGAAGCTTTAAGACGTGGAATTTCTATGGAGGAAATATGTAGAATAACTTTAATTGATAAATATTTTGTTGGAATTGTTCAAAAAATAGTTGAAATGGAAAGAGAACTTAAAATAAATAGTTTAAATCCAGAATTACTACTTAAAGCAAAGAAATATGGTTTTACAGATAAAGTAATATCAAGCCTAAATGGAAAATCTGAAGAAGAAATATATGCTATGAGAATGAAAAATAACATAGTTGCTAATTTCAAACTTGTTGATACATGTAGTGCAGAGTTTGAAGCAGAAACACCATATTATTATTCTTCTTATGATGAAGGAAATGAAGCTATTAGAACTGATAAACCTAAAATAATAGTTTTAGGATCAGGTCCAATTAGAATTGGACAAGGAATAGAATTTGATTATTGTAGTGTTCATGGAGTTTGGGCTTTAGAAAAAGCTGGATATGAGACTATAATTATAAATAATAATCCAGAAACAGTAAGTACTGATTTTGATATAAGTGATAAATTATATTTTGAACCTTTAACAGAAGAGGATGTAAAAAATATTATTGAAGTAGAAAAACCAGATGGTGTTATAGTTCAATTTGGTGGACAGACTGCGATTAAATTAACTGCTGCATTAAATAAGATGGGAGTTAAAATTTTAGGAACTTCTGCAGAAAATATGGATAGAGCAGAGGATAGAGAAGAATTTGATGAAGCTTTGGCTAAATGTGGTATTTTAAGACCAAAAGGAGGAACTATTTATACAGTAGAAGAGGCAAAAGAAGTTGCAAATAGACTTGGATATCCAGTATTAGTAAGACCATCTTATGTTTTAGGTGGTCAGGGAATGGCAATTGCATATGATGACAATGATATTGAGAGCTATGTGACTGAAATAAATAAAGTAGCTCAAGAACATCCTATTTTAGTAGATAAATATATGATGGGAAAAGAATTAGAAGTAGATGCTATTTGTGATGGTAAAGATATATTGATACCAGGAATTATGGAACATTTAGAAAGAGCTGGTGTTCATTCAGGAGATAGTATCTCGGTTTATCCAACTCAAACTATTGAGCAAAGACATATTGATAAAATTATTGAATATACTGAAAAAATTTCTAAAGAATTAAATATAATTGGAATGGTAAATATTCAATTTATAATTTGTCAAGGTGCAGTTTATATAATAGAAGTAAATCCGCGTTCAAGTAGAACAGTTCCATATATTAGTAAAGTTACAAATCTTCCAATGATAGATATTGCAACAAATGTAATGTTAGGAAAAAAATTAAAAAATATGAAATATGGAACAGGAGTATATAAAAAGAGTGATTATATCTGTGTTAAAATGCCGGTATTCTCATTTGAAAAAATCAAAAATGCAGATACTAGTTTAGGACCTGAAATGAAATCAACTGGAGAAGTTTTAGGTGTGTCTAAAAAATTATCAAGTGCACTTTTAAAAGCTTTTATAGCAAGTGGTTCGAATGTATCAAAAAATGGTAATATTTTGATAACTGTAAGAGACAAAGATAAACAAGAAATGTTACCAATTGCTCAGAAGTTTTATTTAAAAGGATTTGGAATATATGCTACAAAAGGAACAGCAAAATTTTTAGCAGATAATGGCTTAAAAGTAGAAACTGTAGAAAAATTATGGGAAGGTGCAAATTCAATTATAGATTTAATTGAACATGGAAAAATAAATTTTGTAATAAATACACCAACAAAAGGAAAGGTAGCTAATAGAGATGGATTTAAAATCAGAAGAATGGCAGTAGAATGTAAAATCCCATGCTTCACATCATTAGATACTGTAAATGCTTTATATGAGGCAATAGAAAATGAAGAAAATGAAAATACATTAGAAGTAGTTGATATAACTGAAATTTAAATTTATTATAAAAAATAAAAAACACATTATTTATTTTAATAATGTGTTTTTTTTTTATAAGAAACTATGTAATTACTATATTTAAAGGAATTTGTATTGAAATTTACATAATTCTGTGATAAAATACAAATCATTCCAGAATTTCTGGAAAATATTTTTATTAAGGAGGTTCTCATTATGGCAGAAAAGAGAACAGACATTTATGAATCGCCACTATGTGGACGGTATGCCAGTGATGAGATGAAGCATTTGTTTTCGGCAGATGTGAAATTCTCGACTTGGCGAATGCTCTGGGTAGCTTTGGCAAAAGCAGAGCAGAAACTTGGGCTTGACATCACAGACAAACAGATTGGACAAATGAAACTCCATATATACGATATCAATTATGATGTCGCAAATGCGAGAGAAAAAGAAGTCCGTCATGATGTTATGGCTCATGTTTATGCTTATGGACGGCAGTGTCCGGCTGCTGCAGGGATTATCCACCTTGGAGCTACATCTTGTTATGTGACAGACAATACTGATATTTTGCTTATCAGTAGAGGTTTGGAATATATCAAGAAAAAGCTTGTTGGTACCATAAAACTCCTTGCAGATTTTGCTGAAGAGTACAAGGATCAGCCAACACTTGGCTACACTCATTACCAGCCGGCATCTCTTACAACTGTTGGAAAAAGAGCAACCCTGTGGCTCCAGAATTTCATGGAAAATCTGGAAGAACTGGAGTTTGTTCAGAGTAAGATTAAGATGCTTGGTTGCCGAGGCGCAACAGGCACATCTGAAACTTTTATGGAGCTTTTTGATGGAGATGAGGAAAAGGTTAAAAAACTGGATTCTTATATCTCCGAAGAATTTGGCTTCTATAAGGTTTATCCTGTTTCTGGACAGACGTATCCGCGAAATCTGGATATCAGAGTTTTGAACATTTTGTGCACTATTGCGGTAAGCGCTCACAAGATGGCAAAAGATATCAGACTTCTTCAGCATGATAAGGAGTTGGAAGAGCCTTTTGGCAAAAAGCAGATTGGGTCTTCTGCAATGGCCTATAAGAGAAATCCGATGAGAAGCGAGCGTATCTGCTCTTTGGCAAGGTACGTGGAGAATCTTGTAGGAAATGCGATTGCTACTGCTGAAGATCAGTGGCTTGAAAGAACTCTGGATGATTCTGCAAACCGTAGAATTTCTATTCCTGAGGGATTTCTTGCAACTGACGCCATTTTGATTCTCTGCTCAAATGTTACAGATGGCTTAGTAGTAAACACTAAAGTCATCGAAAAACGTATGAGAGATGAGTTACCTTTTATGGTGACAGAGGATATTCTTATGGCTGCTGTGCAAAAAGGTGGAGATCGCCAGAAACTGCATGAAAAGATCAGGGAACATTCCATGAAAGCTGCTGAACAGGTTAAGACGTTCGGAAATGAAAATGACCTTGTTAGCAGGATTGCTGATGATTCGGATTTTGGCATGACTGTTGAAGAAATTCAGGAGATCATGAATCCGAGTAATCTTACTGGAAGAGCCTCAAGTCAAGTTTCGGACTACCTTTGGAATGAGGTATATCCTGTACTTGCTGAAAACAAACATTACCTTGATAATATCGACACGAATGTGACGGTATAATCACAAAATCAGCAGAAGCTATACTGCTGGGGAAGAGGACTTGGGCTTGCTCGAGCCCTTTTCCTTTTTATATTAAAATAATACTTTTATATAGCATTGATATTTTTGAAGTTAGATGCTATAATAGAAAAGTACATGGGGATGTATTTGGTTTCGACAGGGTTTTAGAAATATAAATAGCGAGTAGTGGCGTGCCAGTCCACTTTAAAAGGCATATTTAAAAATAAACGCTGATAATAATAGAGAATTAGCATACGCTGCCTAAGTTGCGGCGACGTCTTACTTTTGAAACCTACGGCAAAAGATAAGGCGACGAATTAGTAGGAAACGAAGTTAGCAAATTCTCTTTTTGTTAATGGGATTTTTAAAGAGATATCTAAAATAGAGTTTGTTTGTTAATAATATTTTAGAGAATTTTTTATAACAAACTGCACTCGGAGAAGTTTATATGGAAGAAATTTTGGACGCGAGTTCGACTCTCGCCATCTCCACCATAGAATAAAACCTTTACATTTGTTAATTTTTAAATAAATGTAGAGGTTTTTAATTTAATAAAACTGGTTTTATTATGCATTAAATAAAACATTATAAAAATATTTTTAATGATTTTTGTTTTCCCTTTACTTATATTTAAAAATTTTTTCTTTACTTTTATTTTTAAAGGCATTATAATTGTTTTATTATATATCCGGGAGGAAGGTGAATAAATGAAGAATGTTATTAAAGATTTAAATCGGTCAACAAAAAAATATGAAAAGAAATTTCAAAGAGATTTTTTAGAGATAAGAAATGAAATTGATTTTCATATACAAGCTCTAACTGATGCAATTACTTATGCAGATGAAGCTTTGGACAGCATTGGAGAAGAGATATCTGAATGGTGTGATATCTTACAGGAGTTATATGAAGTTGATGATGCTAACACTATATTGCAAAAAATTGATTTATGGCGTTTAAAAATTATTGCAAACAATAGATATGCTACAGTTCTTGATGAAGCAGTTACTGTTCAAAATTGTAAAGAACGACTTCAGAAACTTTTAAATAGGTTGCTTGTATTAAAATGTTGCCGGTAAAATTTGAATAATTTCAGATAACATTCGAGAAAAGCTTAGTCATGTAATAAGTATGAAGATTATTACATGGCTAAAGCTTTGATAAAATTAGAATCTATAAAATATAAGTAAATATCAATAGTTAATATATGATTTGTTTTTATATTGAGAATTTATAAAATATATATGAATATTTTGAAATAGTAGTAATTTATGTTTATAGTTAGCAT
>CALXVK010000029.1 GCA_944391975.1 uncultured Clostridia bacterium | reverse complement strand
GATTTTAAATGGTCTAGATAAATATCTTAAAAGAAATGATTTGTATCAAGGTATGTATTATACCTTCGGGTTATGAGCGAGACCTGACCACTTTTTGTAAGTTTGTGAAAATTAGAGTTTTTGTTGGTATTTCAGTATTTACAAGAGTTTTTATTTATGGAACATTTGTGCATTTTTAGGGCATTTTTTGAGAAGATTTTACCCAATTTTTACCCAATAGGCATAGTACGTTTGTTCTAGTATTTTAGGCTCTTGTAAGAGATAATTTTATTAATAAAAATTTTAATTTTTGGAGGATTTAGATTATGAATAATTTTAGAGAAGTTAATGATGATATTTTAAGAGATTGGTTAAGTTTTAGAGAGGAAATGGTTTTAGGCACACTTACTAAAGAAGATAGAAAACATTATATTTATTTTGATGAGATTGCTGAAAATATTTTAAAGAATGTTCCTAAACAGAATCAAAAATATGTAAAAAGTCAATTAGATAGACTTGATAAGAATTTTATGGATTATATCTGTTATTGGAATGAGAAGTATTATAGGAATGGTTTTTGTGATGGTGTTGAATTGATTAGTGGTTGTATTGATAAATAGTTAAAATTAATCCAAAGTTTTTTCAAAATTTTGAAAAAACTTTGGATTTTTATGTACATTTTTAGTTTTTTTTACTCAAGATATAATTGATTAAATTTTATAGAAACTTTAAGATATTTCTAAAAATTTTTTTATACTTTTTATATTTTCAGTATTTTGAAGATTACCAATATAACTATATTCCATTTCATGAATTAAATACTGAATTTTTCCAATATCTACATATTCTTTTCTTTTATTAAACAAATATAATAATTTATGTCTTGTTAATATAAAATTACTATCATTTTGTGAGCCTATATTTTTTATTGCAACATATAAGCTTCTATATAAACTATTAAATCTATTATCTTTAAATTTAATATTCAATGTTAGTTCTAGAAAATCTATCAAAATATCTATTTGAGATATTTGATTTATCAATGAAACTGCATCATTAATATCTTTATACATAACTCTATTTTCATATGAATGCATATTTTTTTTTGCCCAATTATAATAAAATTCTATGCCTTCTTTTTTTCCGATGTATATTAACTGTTGTGCAAAAAACATTTTATCCTCAATTTTTCTGCATTCTCTATTTCTTTTTAACAACCAGTTATATATAGTTTTCTTTTTTGAATCAGAAATATAACCTAATATTTCCTTTTGAAATGAAATTTTATTATTATCAATATATTTATTTATAAAATCTTCTGTTTTAGTATATTGCAATAAATATTCCGTTGAAATTTTTCTTTCCTCCGGAAATATAGATTTCTTGATTAAATATTTTCCTACGGCTTCTATACATTGATTAATATTATTTTCTATGCAATATTTTACATGATTAATAAATATTTGTGATCTTATATCCTTTTTATTTAAATTTTCTATTATTCTTTTTCTTATTTTTAAATGGTCAACATTTTTTATTATATATTCAATGCCTATATAATTTCCATCTATTTGCCAATCAAATTCTAACATATCTAATAGTATATTTTCTTGATATTTAAAATCTAATTTATATCTAAAAAAGAATAAATATATGCTTAACCAATTAACCGAAAAAGTATTTTTGGACGAGTAAGAAATAGAACTTCTAAAATTAACTTGTGGTAAAAGATTAAAACAAATTTTCTTCACTATATCAACCTGTGATTTTGATAATTTCATGTCTATCTTCTCATTATTCCAGATTTCATATAATTCTCCCAAAATAACATAATCCCAATTATATGTTTGTATTTTATGTGTATTTATCATTTCATTATCTTTAAAATGTTTTATTAAAAAATTACACAAATAATAATATTTATTATTTTCATTTGTTAATGCTCTGTGTTTATATTCTAAAAGATCTTTAACCAATATTTCTTTACATTTATATTTGTCTTGAAACTCTTTTTTAAAACTATTTATAAAATTAATAAATTTTTCTTTTTCAAATAATTTATTTATAAAATAATATATACTCTCATTCTTTATTTTATCATAATCGATAATTATATTTTCTTGAATATTGTCTCCAGTTTTATCTTCATAAATCTGTTTTAGTTCATTATAATTTGCTAATCTTTTGTTTGAAAAACGTAAAATATATTTAGTATCTTCATCAGTAAATTCTCCTTTTTTATATTCTTGGTAATAATAATTTAGGCATTCATCATTTATCATTTTTCCTAATTCTATAAAAGACTTATTTGAGTTATTTTTCATGTAATGTTTAAAAAATTCTAATATTAATTTTTTTTCTTGAATAGTATTTATTATGTAATTCATACACTTATAATGATAATTTTTTTCATAATAAAAATATAATTCTATACATATATCTAAAAATTCACTATTTTTTTTATAAATTCTTAATATTGATTTTATAAGATTACTTAATATTTCAAAATCATTTTCTCTTTCATTTATTTTTTTACTTTCTATATAATCAATTACTTTTTTAATAGTTTCTTTATTTTTTATCTTTGAAAAAGTTTCTTCATATTCTTTATGTTCGTCCCAAAAATAAATATCCTCAGATTCATTTTCAGACCAAGTTGCCTTTATTCCAAATACTTCTATTTCATATCTCTTTAATATAAAATCTATTGTTTCGTCTACAATTTCCATTGTATTACAACAATAGAAATAACTTTTCCTCAAATTTGATGATTCGTTTTTTTCATTCATTTTAACTATTTCATTGAATTCGTTAATATTTATTAACTTTCTCTCACCCAATAATTCTATTGCAATCGATTTATTATATTGTGTGTAATTATCATTTGACAACAAATTATTTAAAATATTTTTTAATTTATTATCTAATCCAAACAAATTTTTAACGTTCTTTAATATATGTAATGAATTTCCCACTGATGTATAATGGTAATTTTCTTTAATTTCATTAATAAGTCTTTCAATATCTTCTTTATTAAGCATTAATTGTCTTGAATTGTATATATTATATTCTATCCAAACTTTTTTCCTTTTAAATTCTTCAAATACATTCCAAAACATTTTTTGTTTTGTATTAAAATCCAATATACCATCTTCTATTTGTATAAAGAATTCTGGCATACATTTTAAAATCCAGTCTATTAACTCATTATTTTTTTCGCTATTTGCTAAAAAAGTTAAAGTATTAACCCAAGATGGTTTTATTTTGTTATCAACATTTTTATAACATACCATTTGCTTTATCTCATTAATTGAATATTGTCTAAGCTTTTGTGAAGCTAAATATTCTTGAAAATTATTATGCTTAAATTTCCATATTTGATTGTCTTCTTTTTGCCATATACTACTACATTGCAATATTTCAATATCATTAATATTATTTATTAATTCATAATATTCTTTTTCTTTTAAGTAATTTCTTCCTAGTAGTTCTAAAGATAGTGCAATTTTCTCTAGCAAATCTCTAAGTTTATATGAATTTGTTTCGTATTTATTTTTGTCCAAATTAAAACTTTTTTCTATAATTTTATCTAACAATATATTTCTATTTGGTAATTTTCCATCTGCAATAAAAAATTCAATTATTTTATTTAAATAAAATGGATTATAGACAAGGAAATTTAACTTTTTATCATTTATTTCTTGATAAAATTTTGTTTCATTTATATTATTATTTAATAAACTATCTCTTACATCAGAATCTGAAATATTCGTTAGAATATATTCTTCGAATCCTTTTAAAGTCCCTTTATAATTTTCTCCTTGAACTTCATAAAAGTTTCTTCTACATGTTATAACAATTCTTACATTTGGATTGTCTTCACAAAATTCTAGCAAATTTTTTGCAAAAATTTTCTTTCTACTATTATCTATTTCGTCGAATCCGATCAAGAACAAAAACAATATTTTCTAAATTAGTATTTTTTAGCTTGCTTGGTAATAATTCAATTATCTTTTTGTCACTATATGAATTCAAATTTTTATAAAAAGCAATTAAATTATTATTTCTTTTTAATATTTCATTTACCAAGTTTTTAGCCTCTTCCGTCTTTCCTAAACCCGCATCACTTAATAGAACAATCTTATTATAACATTTTGTTATAGCGTCATATAATGTAATTTTTGATTCTTCATCATTATAAAAAGACAGCTTACTTTTTAGTATAACTTTTCTTGATATGTAATTTGTAGTTATTTGTTCACTTAAATCAAATTTTTTCTTTTCTGTTCTATTAATTTCGATTTGATATAGTTCATCACTACTCATTAAAAAATCTCTAAATGTATCTTCTTTATTAAATTTAGATTTACAATATTCAATAATAGATTTAATAGCTTTTTGTCTATTTTTATCTTTTATTGATTGTTCATTTCCAAAATCTGATATTCCTTTTATCAAAATCCAATTTTCAAATTTTAAGTTTTTGCATGCATATGCTATTCCTGCCCCCTCCATATCGAATCCAATACAATTTCCAGAATATAATTTTGAAATCATTTCCTGTGCTTTTGTTGATGCAATAATTTTTTCTCCAGAAAAAATAGTTCCTTTATGTATCTGAACCTGTCTCTTTTTATTTTCTTTAACATTTATTTCATAACTCCATTTTGAGTTATCTGAAAAAATCTGAAAAAGTTTTCTACTTGGTTCCAACAAAAAATCTCCAACTATCTTATCAAAAATAAGTTTATCATCCTTTTCTATCATTTTGCACTTTTCATAATAAAATATTTCCTGAGGTACCAATATATCTCCTATTTCCTGTCTTGCTGTCTTTTTACCGCATGCAATGCCTAACATAATTACTATTTTTAAGTTGTTCCATAATACTAATGTCTTATACATGGTCATTAAACTTGAATGGCTGCCCAAATTTCCCTCATCTGATTTTACATGTACAACATTATACTTTCCAAATTTTCCTATAAAATATTCATCTTCATCGTGCCTATACTCTAGTATATCATCTTCATTATCTAAAGGATGCAATTCTTCATTTATAGCTTTTTTTTCACAATCTGCAGCAGTAATTATTAAAATATTTATTTTTTCTTTTAATTCGTCTATATTGTATATAATTTTCATAACTTTCCTCCTTTTCTTTTATTTAACAAAATATTCTACAATTCTACTATATTGATCCTGTGCATTTAAACAAGTATCTATTAAATATCCTTTTTCTTTATTAGTTTGGTATTGATTTAACCCTCTATAATAAAATAATTTATCTTTATCTAGAATAATAAACGGTACTATATTGTATTTTAAACACTCTTTAAATGCAATTATTCTACCTATTCTTCCATTACCATCTTGAAAAGGATGTATCTTTTCAAATTTAGCATGAAATTCTATAATCTCATTTATTGTAATTTTTTTGATATTTTTATACCAATCTAATAATTTTTTCATATCTCTTTCTACATTTTTAGGATCTGTAGTTTTTAATCCTCCTACTTCATTAGGTAATTTTTTATAATCTCCCACTGCAAACCATTCTTTTCTACTATCTGATGTTCCTTCTTTTAATATTTTATGAAATTCCTTTATCATATCTTCTGTTAGTTCTTTATCTGCAATATCTAACATATAATCCACTAATTTAAAATGATTGGAAGTTTCAATAATATCATCTAAATTTGTAATTGATTCTTTTTCTGTTAATAAAGTATTTGTTTCATAAATATATCTTGTTTGGTCTTCTGTTAGTTTACTTCCTTCAATGTGGTTTGTATTATACGCAAAAATTATCTGTGTATTATGATATAAATTTCCTTTTAGTTTCATTTCTTTTTGTTCTCTTAAGACTTCTAATACATTTATTTTAGAAACATCAAACTCATCTTCTTTTAATAATTCATCAATTGAAATACCAAACAGTTCAGCTAACTTTTTTAATGACTCGATATTAGGTTCTAAAGTTCCGGATTCATATTTAGATATAGTAGCTGGCTTTACTCCTAATACTTCCGCGACTTCACCTTGAGTAAATTTCTTTTTTTCTCTATATTTTTTTATTTTTTCACCTAACATAATAAAAACTCTCCTTTTCAGTATGATATTATTATATCACATTATTTCTAAAAAAGAAAGTTTTATTTAATATTTGTCTTTATTTTTCCGTTTAAGAATTTGTTAAGTCATAAATCTTCGTTAGGAATACTAAAATTTTATTAGCTCTATAATTTAGCTTTTTATTTATACTAGTCTATGCTAGAATTTATTAAAGAATAGCTTTTCATATTCACTAATATTTCTACTAAATTTTACTTGACTAGAAGGAATAATAAGGTATTTCCACTCCTTTTTGCCATTTTTCAAATTATATTCTGTTGCATTTTCACAATATTTTATACCCGCTTTTTTCTTTTCTTGTACTTCTTTTGTTGCTATATCTATGTCTTTTTTTACTTCAATCATATATATTGTTTCTTCTGTTTCTACTATGAAATCTGGTTCATATTGATTACCCTGTCTATTCCAAATAATATTAAATTGATTAGGTGCTGGTCTCAACCATTTTAATACTTTATCATCTGATTCTAAGCAAGTAACAAAGTCTTTTTCAGGAACTGAATCAAATTTATAAGCAGGATGACACGCTTTTTTAAATCCTGTAAAAATTTTATCTTTTAATTCTTTAGGACTTACGGTTTGATGATAATCATACAAATCATCTTTATAAATTTTTGAGTAGTTATGTTTTTCTATTCTTACAAAAGGCAAAACCTTTTTACCAATTAATTTACCTTCTTGAACAATTATATGTTCTTTCATTTGAGAATAAATATAATCTGCAATTTGTGATTTATAATCTTTTATAACTGATATTACTTCATCCTCATTTAAATATGATTGTAATTTATTTATTGCCTGTTTTGATAATTTGAAAAGTAAATCGCTGCATTTATCATAATCGATTTCTGGTTTGTTCCATAATTGTGCAACAAGTGTATGTTCCACATCTTCAGGTAAATAGTCTTTACCCTTTTTTTCAATTTCGCTCGTTTCATTATTCATTAAATTTGTTAATAAAATACTTTGATCAGATGGTCTTAAGTTAAGTCCATTTGTATCTAAATTGAAATCTTCAAAATATACATTCACATCAGGACTTTTCATTATTGTAATTCTAGGTATTTCTATTATATTACATTTAACATCCTCTATAATACTTTCAAAGTTTTCTTCAATACTTCTGATTATACTATCATTAAATCCCTGCATTAGCATTTGTCCTGATTCATCATTTTTCTGTTTAATCTTATCTATAACAATTTTTTTAACTGCTTCTTTCTTCAAATCATTTACATTATTAATATTAAGATTATAATCTGCACTTTCTTCAAATATTGCATTATAAATGAGTTCCTTAGCTTCTAAATTAGAATAATCTTTAATTTTCTCTTCATCTTTATCCCAATCTAGAATAGAGGAAATTTCTTGTTTTCTCTTTTCTATTTCTAATGTGTAATTATTTTGTATTGTTATAACCTCTTTTTTCACATTTAGTTCTTCATCTTCAATCATGATTATATTTTCTTTTTTAATTAATGAATTTTCATCATTTGCTATTTTAATTATTTCTTCATATTTATCATGAGATACTATAGTAAGTCTATCCACTTTTTCGTTTCCTGTCAAACTTCCATATGGTAATCGTAATCCTCTTCCTATTGTTTGCTCTGTAAGTGTATTAGATGCAGAAGTTCTTAATTGAATAATTGTATATAAATTATTTACATCCCATCCTTCTTTCAACATATTGACATGAATAACTATCTCAATTTTATTATTATAATCTTCTAAAGAAACTAATTGCTGTATATTTTCATCTTTTTCAACTCCAGATTGATTAGAATGAATAATTATAACTTTATCTGAATAATATCCATCAAAAAAATTATTTGACTTTATTACTCTAAGTAATTCTTCCGCATGCGTTGTGTCTTTTGCTACTACTAAGACAAAAGGCTTTACTAAAGGTTTATTATTGTCCCTAGCATATATTTCTAAAGCCACTTTTGTATCCTCATGAATTCTAATTCCGTCTTCAAGTTTAATAATATCTTTATCTAATTCATTCTTATAATTATCTATATTAAAATTCTTTTTGGTAGCAACATAAGGAATTTTTACATATCCATCTCTCATTGCTTTAGCTAAAGAATATTCATATACAACATTTTTGAATTTAATAGTTTTATTACCCTTTTCTATCTGTGGAGTAGCTGTTAATTCTAGGCCTAATACTGGATTTAACTCATTTAACACTTGCATTCCACGATCAGCACGATAATGATGAGATTCATCCATTAATATTACTAAATCTTTTAAATTAGCTAAATAGTTAAAGTACGAATCTCCTATGTACTCTGATAATCTCTTGATTTGGGGCTCTTTGCCTCCTTTTGTTTCTGCATTAATTTTTGAAATATTAAATATATTTATATTAATATTTGAATATGACATTTGCCCCTCTATATTCCTTTTATAATTATCTCCCGTTATAATATTTGACAAATAAAATTCATTTATTCCTTTAAACACATATTTTTCATAGGAAGTATCTCCAAAATCTCTAATCAATTTATTGTAAATAGTTAGATTTGGCGCAATTATCATAAAGTTTTTTATATTTTTTTCCTTATATAAATATGCCATAAAAGCTCCCATTAATCTCGTCTTTCCAACACCCGTTGCAAGCGAAAAACAAATAGAAGGGAAATTTCTTTCAAAGTCTGAACAAGTAGGAGCAATAGCATGTACTATTGATAAAAATTCTTCATTATTAAATTCTTTTTTTAATTCTACTTTATCTAAAATTTTTGATAAAATTTCTAAAGATTCTGTTTGTGGCTTTCTTAAACTCATTCTATTATTTATTAAATTTAAATTTTGTTTACTCATGTTCTTGACCCTCCAATACTTCTTCAATATTTAAAGAATAATCATCTCTACCATATTCACAATTATTTAAAATTGACTGAGGAATTTTCTTTATTGTAATATTATCATATTTATCCTTACATTCCTCCTGATAAGCCTTACAACAAATTAACAAGCTTTCATCATCTTTCATTTCTTCCTTAATATTTTGTAAATATTCTAACGAAATATAGTTTGTTGTAACATATATATAATCATTTTCAGAAGATTTTCCTTGTTTCCAATAATAATTATTATCAGGAGAATAATCAAATTTTTCTTGTTTACAAATAGCTCTAATTAATAGGTCACCATTAAAATTTTCAGAAATAACCCAATTATTAAATTTATCTTTAACAAGCAGTGATGGAGCTAGTTCATAAAATTTATATCCTCCTCCACCTTGCCAATTTTGTGATTTTGTTATTCCTCCATCATCATTTCCATCAATCACCTTATCTATTCTCTCTTTACAATATGTGTAACACTGTTGCCCCATTTCGATACCAATCCACTTTCTATTCATTTTTTGAGCCACAGCTGCTGTTGTTCCACTTCCTAAAAAAGAGTCTAATACTAAATCACCTTTATTACTTCCAATTGTTAATATTCTTTCAATTAGTCTTTCTGGTTTAGGAGTTTCAAAAACTTCATCTGATTCTATATTAAGTGATTTTATTTCTCTCTTTGCCTCTTGGTTATCTCCTACCTCTTCTCTAGTCCACCAAGTTATAGGAGTTATTCCTTGTTTTACTTCACTCAAAAACCTTTTTATTGATGGAACATTATTTCCATTTGGTCCAAACCATATTCTATTATCCTTAACATATTCTTCAAATCTTTCTTTAGATAATCTCCATGAATAACCTTTTGGAGGTAGTACTTTTTTACCACTTGGCGTAGTTATTTCATATATATTACTTGCTACAGCTGGTCCAACTGATAAATCTGATGATTTCCATTTTCCTCTTGGGTCATTATCTAAGTTTTTGTATCTTGAATTCATTGCTTCATTCCTAGGTAATTTATTCAATTCAAATTTTGCTGTTTTATTTTTAGCATATACAAGTATGATATCATGAGCTCTTGATAATGTTTTTTTCAAATTTATTGGTGAATATGCTCTTTGCCAAACCACTTCATCTATAAAATTATTTCTACCAAATATTTCATCACATAAAACTTTTAAATAATGACTTTCATCAGAATCTATACTAATCCATATTGTACCTCCATCATCTTTAAGCAAATTCCTTAAAATTTTTAATCTACAACTCATAAGATTCAACCAAGTACTATGCTCTAAATTATCATCATAATGTTCAAAAGCACTTCCAGTATTATATGGCGGATCTATATATATGCATTTTATTTTATTAGTATATTTATCTTCTAGAGCTTTTAAAGCAAGCAGATTATCTCCATGTATTAGCATATTTCCAGTATCTTTATCTCCATAAGATTTTTCTTTATCTTCAATTAATATTCTCGGTTCAATCTTAAACTTTTTATCTTTTCCAATCCAAGTTAATTCTAATTTTGAATTACTCATTTTCATCCACCTCCAATATTTCTTCAATATTTAAAGAATAATCATCTCTACCATATTCACAATTATTTAAAATTGACTGAGGAATTTTCTTTATTGTAATATTATCATATTTACCTTCACACTCTTCTTGGTAAGCCTTACAACAAATTAACAAGCTTTCATCATCTTTCATTTCTTCCTTAATATTTTGTAAATATTCTAATGAAATATAGTTTGTTGTAACATATATATAATCATTTTCAGAAGATTTTCCTTGTTTCCAATAATAATTATTATCCGGTAAATAAGTAAATTCTTCTTGTTTGCAAATAGCTTTTGCTAATAATTCTCCATTATAATTTTCTGATATTATCCAATTATTAAATTTATCTTTAACAAGCAGTGATGGAGCTAACTCATAAAATTTATATCCCCCTCCACCTTTCCAATTAACCAAATTAGTTATTCCATTTGTATCTTTATTATCTATAACATCATTAATTCTTGGTATACAATGTGTATAGCAATGTTTCCCCAGCTCTATTCCAATCCATTTACGATTCATTTTATGTGCCACTGCACAAGTAGTTCCACTACCCAAAAAAGAATCCATTATATAATCACCTTCTTCTGAAGACATGTTTATTATTCTTTTTAAAAGTTTTTCTGGTTTTTTTCCCGCTTTAAAATCTCCATTTCCTTCTTGAAATAAATTATTAAATGCTATATCTGTCCAAAAGTCACAAACCATTCTGGACAATACATTGCCATCATCCGTGCTATGTATACTATTTTCAATAAATTGAACTTGTCTCCCTTTATAAGATAAGTATCCTGGCATTTCTTCAATAGGGACTATATAATCATTATTATATCTTGGATTATTTTTTATCTTTGCTAATCCAACTGGCTGAAATATTCTATTTCTGTTATCATAAACCCATTTATTAAACTTTTCGTCATTAATATCCGGTATAATATTTAATTCTTTTAATTTGTCTGACATAGATATTACTTTGCAAGTACTTATATTTTCTAAATCACCTTCTATAAATTTGTTATAATGTGAATCCCATGATTTTACTTTAACATATTCTGGTTTAAATTTTACAAACTCCCTATTTTTACAAAACACTATTATATACTCTTTTTCCTTTAAAATTTTGCTCTCAGCATGATTCATTTTTACTCCATTTGGTGGACTAACTTGAATTGAAATAGTGTTTATAAAATTTTCACGACCAAATATTTCATCACACAATACTTTTAAATATGCCATTTCTACATCATCTATTTGAATCCATATTAAACCATCTTTTGAAAGTAATTTTCTCATAATTTCTAACCTAGATTTCATTAAATTAAGCCATATTGAATGTTCTAAATTATCATCATAATGTTCAAATGCACTTCCAGTATTATATGGAGGATCTATATAAATACATTTTATTTTATTTGTAAATTTATCTTCTAAAGCTTTTAATGCTAATAAATTATCTCCATGTATTAGCATATTTTGAGTATTAGCGTCTCCATAAGACTTACTTTTATCTTCAATTAAAATTCTAGGTTCTAAAATAGTTTTTTTATCCTTTCCAATCCAAGTCAATTCTAATTTTTGATTTTTCAATTTACTTTCCTCCTATATAATTTTCCATTTTATTTTAAATAATTCTTCTACTTCTATCCTCTGTTTCATTTTATCCTCAATTTCTTCAATTAATTTTTCTTTTTTATCATCTATTTTATCTTGTTCATCAAATAAATTAAATCTTAAATTATTTCTTTTCTTTTCTAATTCTTTTATTATTTTTTGCATGTTTAATTTATCTTCTAATTTCAGTAACTTTCTTGCTTCAGCTTTCTTGAATTTTATTTCAATGTCTAAATTTCTTAATTTCAATTCTAGACTTTTTTTAATATCTTCAGACCATTTTTCAAGTTTTTCAATTTCCGAATCAAAAAATTTATTATTTACCTCTAAAAGTTTATTTAATACAACGTTAAATTGCATATCAAATACTTCTTTAATCTTCGACTCTTTTTCAATATGACAAATGCTATTTATATATGAATTGTTAATATTAAATATTTTTCTACATGTTTCATCATCTATAGCATTTTCTTGATCATCTATACCTGAAAATATTAAAAAACTTTCCTTTTCAAAAGTTTCTATATTTACAAAATTTAATATCATTTCACCTTTATGACCTACTAAATTTTTTATTTTTTCTATATTTTGATTTGAATTTGTATAATCAAATATAATTTCAGCATCATTTAATTTCTTATTTTTATATTCTTCAATAATATTTTGGGCTAAAGGATGTCCTATTCTATAATTTTCACTTAATATATTATTTGTTCTATACTCATAAATGCCTTTTTTAATTTTTAAATATGGGCTATTAAATAAATTAAATTTTGTATCGTTTTCGAAATTTGCATATTTTTCTTTTAATTTATATTTTGTTATTAAAAGTAGATTTTTTTCAAATTTATTTAAATATTCTTTACTTGTATTTTGACTAATTTTCAATTTTTCAATGACTTCTTCATCAAAATTTTCAAATAACTTTTTAGTAGTAATTTTCATTTTAGAATCAATTTTATTTTCTAATTCTTTCTGTAGTTTATCAAAAGCGTTTTGTATTTCTTCAGGTTTTCTGCAATTTTGATATATTTCATTTATTCTTCTCTCAAAATCAACACCAGTTTCAATACTTCCTAATACTTCATCGCTCGCTCCAAATACACCATCAAAAAGTTTAAATTTTTCTTTTAATATTTCATAAACTCTCTGATCTGCCTCATTTCTTTTATTTAAAAAGTTAATAACTACTACATCAAACTTCTGACCATATCTATGACATCTTCCAATTCTTTGTTCAACCCTTTGAGGATTCCAAGGCAAATCATAATTAACAACCATTGAACAAAATTGTAAATTTACTCCTTCTGCTGCTGCTTCAGTAGCAATCATAATTTTAGCATCATTTTTGAAATATTCAATTAAAGCTGATCTTTTATCTGCTGTTTTTGATCCTGTTACAATACTTTCTCCTTTATGCTTAGCCAACCACTCTTCATATATTTTTTTTGATAATTTATCATTATTGCTACCATTAAAAAAAACTATGCTATCCTTATATTCAGTATTTTGTAATATCGAATATATATATTCTTGTGTTCTAGTTGATTCCGTAAATATTAATGCTTTTTTAGGCGCTCCTAGCCTTTCCATTTCTGCAAATCCTTTATTTAATGCTGTAAGTAAAACCTGCCCTTTAGCATTTTGTTTTATTGATTCTGCTAATATTGCATACTCATTTAATTCATTAATTTCTTTTTTTATTACTTTCACATCTTCTTCAGTCAAAACAACTTCTTTTTCTTCTTCAAATTCTTCTTCATCTTTTAATTCCTCGTAATTAGAATAATCATTAAATATTTCATTATACTCTTCATTTTTAATAATTGTAGATTCTTCTAATATCCTATTTAATTTATTAACTAATCCTCTTAATGTACCCGCTATAGCAAAACTAGATGATGCCAATAATTTTCTTAACATTAATGTCATTAGCCATCTTTGACTAGGCGGTAATGCTTTTAAATTTTCTCTTTGTAAATATAAAGTAATTTTATCATATAATTCTTGTTCTTTATCTGAAGGATAAAATTCTTGTGTTATTGACAATCTATTTGTGTAATTAATATATTCTAATACTTGTTTTCTAAGAGTTCTTTTACAAATTGGTGCAATTCTTTCCTTCAAATCATTATATAATTGTTCATCATTATCATCTATTCTAGTAAATTGACTTTTGAAACTTTTTAAATCTCCAAAAATATATTCATCTATAAAACTTGTTAATCCATATAATTCAAGTAATGAATTTTGAAGAGGTGTAGCAGTTAAAAGGATTTTAGGTGATTTCTCAATTGCTGTTTTTATTCTTCTTGCTATTTTATTTGAGCTTTTATATACATTTCTTAATCTATGTGCTTCATCTATAATTACTAAATCCCAATTAATATTTTTTATATATGATTCTTTATTGCTGACAAAATTATATGAACATATAATTATTTTATTTTGGTCAAAAGGATTAAAATTCCCTTGTGAAATTTCTTCATTAAATGATTTTGCCTCAAGTATAATTGAATCCAGATAAAATTTTTCCTTTAATTCTTCATACCATTGTTTTCTTAATGTTGCCGGTACAATAATGAGCATCTTTTTTTTATTTTCTGCCCATTTCTGTGAAATTACAATTCCAGCTTCTATAGTTTTTCCTAACCCAACTTCATCAGCTAGCATTGCTCCTTTAGATAAAGGAGATTTAAACGCAAACAATGCTGCTTCAATTTGATGAGGCTTAGGTTCAACTTTTGCATCTGATAAAACATGTATAAATTTTTCTATACTATTTGAAGAACTTTTCTTTGTTAATTCATAAGCTAAATACTTTGCATGATAATCTGTTAAATATTTCATTATATTTCTTCTTTCTACTTGTGATTTCTTTATATTTTATATCATATATATTTTTTTTTCTCAACAAATTATAAAATATTTCTTCAAGTTAAGCATTTAAACTTATTTTATCTCAATAATAATTATCTTTAATTTAAATATTTTAGAAATCTTCTCATGTTTTTATATGTTAATGCATAACTTTATTTTATTTTTTTAATTAATTTTTTTCAAAAAACTCATCATAAATATACCCTTTTTCTATATACAACTCAGTTAACTCCATTTTATATTTCTCCAACAACTCTAAATATTTTTGTTTAAACACATTTTTACAAATCCATTCAACTCCTTTTTTTGAAATAACAACTTTATTATTATCTAAATATTTATAATTACTAAATCCATTATCACACATTTTCTTAATTGCTTTCCTTATACTAGATTCTGCTCTATTAAAATATTTTTCTAATTTTTTTATATCCATATCTTCATTCCACCAATTTTCATTGTGTTCTACTTTCAAAAAATCTTCATACAATTTAATTCTAGTTTCAAAAAAATTCACATCAGCATCTATTAAAGATTTTTCTTTTTCAAAATACACTCGTTTTATCCATTCATATCCTTCTACTAAAATAAAATATTTTCTACTTCTTACTTTTTCACTTCTCCATCTACAAGTTGGATGTTTTTTCAACATAACATCTACTGCTTTTCTTAAATCTACATGCTTTACTTCTTTACCATGTTTAGTTGTTATTCCGAATAATTGTAATCTTTTTAAAATTTTATCATATGATAAAAAAATATTATCTAAAGCCTGTTCTGAATCTCTCCACATTTTCATCACTTCCTTACTATAAAATTTATTAATGCTAGTTTACGAAGCATTAATAATTAGCAAAATTTATTTTGCTCGAATATAGGTAGTATTTTTTAGTACCTAATATTCGCCAGCTAGGTGTCTTGACACCCTTTTCGCTGTTTAGGGAAAATGCCCTAATACCCTTTTTGCTCTCCGAGGGATAAATTTTTTATAAAAACTCTCTTATTTTTATTTTAAATAATTGCAAAAAAGTTCAAATTTCTAAATTAAAAACATGAACTTTTTTGCTTTACTTTTATGTATAAATATTTTATAATTATATTAGTTTTTGGATTAAGTTAGTATTTAGCTTAGGCGCTTATACTAACTTTTTCTTTTTCATATTCATCATATTTTTTAGTTCAATTCCATAGCAAAATTGATATAACTTTTCAATAACAGCTTCACCTAATTCTTCATCTTCACTTTGATAAAATCTATCTAATAAACTCTCTTTATTAAATCTAGTTGTTACTATAATTGGCAATTTACTTTCATTTCTATTTTCTATAATTGTATATAATTTTTCTAATGCCCAACTACTAATTTTTTCTGTTCCTAAATCATCAATTATAAGCATATCAACTTTAGAATATAATTCTATTATGTCTTTTTCTTTACTTGAAAAATCTTTAAAAGTATCCTTAATTACATCTAACAATAGAATTAATCTTCCCATTAAAACTAGCATATCTCTTTCAGTTAGTTTATTTAAGATAGCTGTTGCTAAATGTGTTTTTCCAACTCCTGATTTTCCAGTAATAATAAGTCCATTTTTTTGATTTTTATTTATACATTTTTCTGTAAAATCTTTTGCAATTTCTACTTCTTTCTCATTATTTTCTGTTATTATGAAGTTTTCAAATTGATAATCTTGAAGTCGTTTACTACTATAATTTTGTATATAAAATTGCCTAATCATATGTTCAAAAAGTTTCCTTTTCTTTTGTATTTCTTTTTTTAAATCTATTTCATTCCAATAAGCTTGTGATTCTTTACAATCGCATCTTTCATACTCTATTGAACTTAAAGGTATATTTGCATATAAATAATCTAAGCCTATTGGTTTTAAATCTTTTCCACAAAATTTGCATTTATTGTGGAAAATCTTGTCTTTAGAATTACATTTCATATTTTCTAAATCCATTTGTGTTCTCTTCTTCCTTTCTTATTTCTTTTTTCTTCTCTTCTTTATTCTTTTCTTTATTCTCTTCTTCTCCGTTACGTAACATTACTGTAACGTCACTTTTTTCATTTTCACTTTTCTTTTTTTCACGATATTTTTGTTGTCTTAATCTTCCTTGTTCTTTGTATTTTTCATATGTTTCAATACTTTGATATTCATTCCAATTTTTTATTTTGTATACTTCGTTTTCTAGAATAATCATTTCTAATTCTAAAAATTTTCCGATAATTTTCTTCATTTTTTCATAAGACTTTCCCATAATCTTTGAAAAATATTCGATTGACATTGGTTTATTCTCGCCTATTACTAGTTTTCCATCTTTATTACATTCCAAAGAAATACTTAATAGCTGAATCCATACTCTAATATATGTATCTCCATCTGGCTCTTTAAGTAATATTTGAATTTTCCTATTTGCAAATAAATTTGCATCAATTTTTAACCATTGTAAATTATACATGTCCTCCTTTCCTCGCTTTCTTTAGATTTTATATCATAGATTGTAATTCCATATTTTTTAAATATTCATCTAGTGCTTGTACTCTAAATAAATATTTCCCACCAACTTTACAATATGGAATTTGTTTTTTTCTTACCAGTTGATTAATTAACCAATATGAAATACCTAAATACTCTGATGCTTCTTTCATCGTTAGTGTTGTTCTTTGAACTTTTTGTACTTCCATAGTACCACCTCCTATTTTTTTGCAAATTTGCATTGACTTTTGTTAACATTTGTATTATATTGGCTATAGTTAACTTTTGCAATAATTTTGCTTACTTTTGTTTAATTTTGCTAACATTAGAAAAATTGCAATTGCAAAATAGCTTAGTTAACAGGAGGAAATATGAGAACAGATCGAATAGATGAATTAAAGAAA